>JAIXSD010000331.1 GCA_027484885.1 Rubrivivax sp. | reverse complement strand
TGGTGGCCAGCACGATGCGGCGCTGGCCGTGGGGCTCGAAGACCCGGTCCTGCTCCTGCTGCGACAGGCGCGCGAACAGGGGCAGCACCTCGACGCCGGGCGGGTGGTGCTTGCGCAAGGCCTCGGCGGCTTCGCGGATCTCGCGCTCGCCGGGCAGGAAGACCAGCACATCGCCGCCGCCCTCGCGCCAGAGCTCGTCCACCGCGTCGCAAATCGCATTGTTGAGGTCGTACTCGCGCGACTCTTCAAACGGCCGGTAGCGCTGCTCGACCGGGAAGGTGCGGCCCGAGACCATCAAGACGGGAGCGGGCCCCTTGGCGGACTCGAAATGCTTGGCAAACCGGTCGGCGTCGATGGTGGCCGAGGTGACGATGAGCTTGAGGTCCGGCCGGCGCGGCAGCACCTCGCGCAGATAGCCGAGCAGGAAATCGATGTTCAGCGAGCGCTCGTGGGCCTCGTCGATGATGATCGTGTCGTAGGCCTTGAGCAGTGGGTCGGTCTGCGTCTCGGCCAGCAAGATGCCGTCCGTCATCAGCTTGACGCTGGCGCCCGGCTGCAGGCGGTCCTGGAAGCGGACCTTGTAGCCGACGATCTCGCCCAACGGCGTCTTCAGCTCGTCGGCAATGCGCTTGGCCACGCTGCTGGCGGCAATGCGGCGCGGCTGGGTGTGGCCGATCAGCTTGCCGGTGTTGGCGCGGCCGCGGCCCAGGGCCAGGGCAATTTTGGGCAGCTGGGTGGTCTTGCCCGAGCCGGTCTCGCCGCAGACGATGATGACCTGGTGCTCGGCCAGGGCCTGGGCGATGTCCTCGCGCCGGCTCGACACTGGCAGCGATTCGGGGAAAGTGATGGGCGGCAGCGGGTTGGCGGGCGGCAAGGGCCGCTCGCTCTCGGAACGCGGGGGCCGGGGTGGCCGCGCTGGGCGTGGCGGGCGTGCCGCTTCGGCAGGCTCGGGCGCGCCGGCGGCCGGGCGGGGGGCCGGGCGTGCAGCGGGCTGAGCCGAGCGCGGGGTGTCAGGGCGGGCGGTGCCCGGTGGACGAGGGGGATGGGGGGGCTTGGCGTTCACGAGGCGCGGATTATCCGTGCTGCGCGAGTTCTTGCCCGGGTGGGTGGCCAAGCGCTCGGCTCGGCGCTGAAGCCTGGCACCGTTCAAGTGCTGGATCGTGAGCGCACCTCACCCCGGGAAGACCCGCAGCTGCGGCACAATCCCGGGCCATGAGCCTTGTCTTCCCCCACACCTTCGTCCCCTGGTTTCGCGCCGTGGCGCCCTACATCCACGCTTACCGAGGCGAGACCTTTGTGGTGGGCATGCCGGGTGAGCTGGTGGCGGCGGGCAAGCTCAATGCTTTTGTGCAGGACCTGTCCATCCTGCACGCCATGGGCATCAAGATCGTGCTGGTGCACGGATTCCGCCCGCAGGTGAATGAACAGCTGGCCGCCAAGGGCCAGAAAGCCATCTACAGCCACGGCATGCGCATCACCGACGCCGTGGCCCTGGACTGCGCCCAGGAGGCCGCCGGCCAGCTGCGTTTTGAGATCGAAGCGGCCTTCTCCCAAGGCCTGCCCAACACGCCCATGGCCAATGCCACGGTGCGGGTGGTTTCGGGCAACTTCCTGACGGCGCGCCCGGTGGGCATCGTCGATGGCACCGATTTCCAGCACAGCGGCCTGGTGCGCCGCGTCGATGCAGCCGCCATCCAGCGCGCCATCGACAGCGGTGCGGTGGTGCTGCTGTCCCCGTTTGGCTTTTCGCCCACGGGTGAGGCCTTCAATTTGACGATGGAAGACGTGGCCACCAGCGCCGCCATCGCCCTGCAGGCCGACAAGCTGCTCTTCGTCTGCGAAGTGGCCGGCGTGCGCGAAGACCCCAGCGATCCGGACAGCCCGGTCGACACCGAGCTGGCCCTGGCCGACGCGGTGCGCATGCTGGCGCGCTCGAACAAGCCGGCCGCCGGCGCCACGCCGCCCATCGATGTCGACTTCTACCTGCAGCACTGCGTCAAGGCCTGCCAGTCCGGCGTGGAGCGCTCGCACATCGTGCCCTTCGCGGTGGACGGCGCCCTCTTGCAAGAGGTCTACACCCACGACGGCATCGGCACCATGGTCGTCGATGAAAAGCTGGAAAGCCTGCGTGAGGCCGACTCGGACGATATCGGCGGCATCATTGCCCTGATCGAGCCCTTCGAGCGCGACGGCACCCTGGTCAAGCGCGACCGGACCGAGATCGAGCGTGACATCGAGCTCTACACCGTGATCGAGCACGATGGCGTGATCTTCGGCTGCGCCGCGCTCTACCCCTACGTGGAAGCGCGCACGGCCGAGATGGCGGCGCTGACCGTCTCGCCCGATGTTCAGGGCCAGGGCGACGGCGACCGCATCCTCAAGCGCATCGAGCAACGCGCCAAGGCGCAGGGCCTGAGCAGCATTTTTGTGCTGACCACCCGCACCATGCACTGGTTCATCAAGCGCGGTTTCCACCCGGTGGACCCGGAATGGCTGCCCGAAGAGCGCAAGCGCAAGTACAACTGGGACCGCCGCTCGCAGGTCCTGGTCAAAAAACTGGGCTGAGCCCGCTGGAAAAAACTCGCCGCTGACACGGCCATTGCTCGCGCGCTAGAGTGCGCCACCCTGAGCCCTCGAGCCACACACCTTTTTGTTTCGCTTCGTTTTCACGACCCACAAGGATTCACCCATGGCACGCACCATCCATTGCACCCATCTGAACAAGGAAGGCGAAGGCCTGGATTTCGCGCCCTACCCGGGCGAGCTGGGCAAGCGCATCTACAACAACATCAGCAAGGAAGCCTGGGCGCTGTGGATGAAGCACCAGACCATGCTGGTCAATGAAAACCGCCTGAACCTGGCCGACCTGCGCGCCCGCCAATACCTGGCCCGCCAGATGGAGCAGTTCTTCTTCGGCGCTGGCGCCGAGGCGGTGGCGGGTTACGTCCCGCCAGCGGCCTGAGCTCCGCGAAGGCAAGAACTGCGGGGAGCACTCATCGGCGCGCAGCGCAGGTGATGTGATCACCAACAGTTCTTCTTCGGCGCTGGCGCCGAGGCGGTGGCGGGCTACGTCCCGCCCACGGCTTGATCACGGCACGACTTTGCACTGAACCTCGGCCGTCGGGCTAGACAGCACGGCACCGGCCGATCGGCCTCGGTGCCCACAAGAAACAACCCGCTGCACGCGGGTTTGTTTTCCACCCCAAACAAGAATAATTCTTGTTCAATGTACACTTTCACGCATTCTCAAGGACCGGAGTTGTCTCTCATGCGAAACCTCACCCCCACCCTGCGTCAACGCGTTTTCTCGCCGCTGCAAGGCCCCCTGATGGCCTTGAGCCTGCTGGCGGGTTTGAGCGGTGTGACGACCTCGGCTTTGGCCCAGGAACAGCTGAATTTGTATTCGGCCCGTCATTACCAAACCGACGAGGCGCTGTACGCGAATTTCACCAAGGCCACGGGCATTCGCATCAACCGTGTCGATACTGATGACGCCGGTCTGTTGGCCCGTTTGAAGAGTGAAGGCGCGGCCAGCCCTGCCGATGTGGTTTTGCTGGTCGATGCCGCGCGTTTGTGGCGGGCGGAAGAGGAAGGTTTGTTCCTGCCGATCAAATCGGCCGTGCTGGAACAGCGAATCCCCGAACAACTGCGCGCCAAGGAAACTGCCCAAGGCACCACCTGGTTTGGCCTGTCGACCCGCGCTCGTGTGATGGTTTACAACAAGCTGAACGTCAAGAAAGACGACGTGCTCAATTACGAAGACCTGGGCGCCGCCAAAAACAAGGGCCGGGTTTGCACCCGCTCGGGATCGCACCCGTACAACCTGTCGCTGTTTGGTTCGGTGTATGAGCATTTGGGCGCCGCGGCCACCGAGCAATGGCTCAAAGGCATGGTTGCCAATATGGCGCGTGAACCCAAGGGCGGTGATACCGACCAAATCAAGGCCGTGGCCAGCGGTGAATGTGGCGTTGCCATCACCAACACCTACTATCTGGCCCGCATGATGCGTTCCGACAAACCGGAAGACCGCAGCGCCGTGGAAAAGATTGGCGTGGTGTTCCCGAATCAGCAAAGCTGGGGCACGCACATCAATATCGCTGGCGGCGCCGTGGCCCGCCACGCCAAGAACCGCGCCAACGCGATCAAGTTCCTGGAGTATCTGGCCAGCAACGAAGCGCAAGCCTATTTCGCCAATGGCAACAACGAATGGCCGGCCGTGCCCTCGGTGCGCCCGGCCAACCCGGCACTCGACGCCCTGGGCCGCTTCAAGAGCGAAACCATCCCGGTAGCCGTGGTGGGCAGCCATCAACCGCAGGTGCAGCAGATTCTCGACCGCGTCGGTTTCAAGTGAAGTGGGCCGGGCCAGGGTTTGGTGTTTCGCTTCTGAATATCAAGGGATACTGAGGATCAAATCACAACAGGGTTTGAACGGGCTTGTTTGATTTTGTGGCTTCATGCCTATAATCAAAGCGACCATTTGGGTTGGACACCAAACCTTGCGAGGATTTGCACCGATGTCATCACTGAAAGACCTCCTGGCCCAACGGGCTGCGCTTGACCAACAAATTGCTGAAACCAAGGAACGCGAGCGCGCCGATGCGATCGCCAAGGTGCGCTCTTTGATGGCCGATTTCGGTTTGACCGCCGCAGATTTGAGCACCCGTGCGCCCAAGGTTGCGAAAGCTGCCTCCAAAGTGGCCGTGAAATACCGCAACCAAGCCACCGGTGAAACCTGGAGCGGCCGCGGCCTGCAACCCAAGTGGTTGAAAGCCGCCATTGCCGGCGGTGCCAGCTTGAACGATTTCCACGTTTGAGCGTTGGTTGCTGCAAGGTCTGGCACATTCCTTTTGAATGAACCGGGCTGAAAAGCCGGCACGAATTTCAAGCCGCGCAAAGGCTGGAATTGCAGCAAATTCAGAAGCTGCCGCTGCACCACCTACAAGAGCCCCACTCGTCGCGCCGATCACGCCGATCACGCCGAGTTTGAAAAAGCCGCCGCCTCGGGCGGCTTTTTTCATGGCGCCCAGCCCTGGTGATTCCGCTCGGGTTATCTCGCCTGAATTGGGCGATTGGCGCCCCCAAACTCTGGGCGCCCACCCCGTTTGCAGGGGATCGCAGGCATGGCAAGGCCATTCACGCCTGCTAGCATCGCCGCGCCGCTGAACACCCAAGCCCTGCTGGGGCCGTTCAGCCTGAAGTGAGCCGGGCCCGCGCCGCCAAACTGATGTTGCGTGCGCGGGTGCTTTCGATTGTTCCCACCCCATATGCCGCCGGCCCTGCTGCGCGCACCGATTTGGACGAGATCGCCGCCCACCCCCACGCGCCCGCGCTGCACCCCTCGCAAGTGGCCCGCCGCGTTCGCCTGCTGGCGCAGCAGATCGGCGTGCTCTTGGCCGGCCTGCTCTGGGCCTGGCTGCTGCTGGCCGCGGACCTCAAGCCGCCGCACGCTGAGCTGAGCTGGTTGCCGCCAGGCATGAATGGCCTGCTCTGGGCGCCCGCCGCGGTGTCGCTGGTGGCGCTGTGCCTGTGGGGCCCGCGGCTCTTGCCCGCCCTGTGGCTGTCGCAGTTCGCCACCGCCTGCTTGATGCAAGTCCCGCCGGCCCTTGCGGCCGGCCTGGCCGCCACCCAGCTCGCCGGCAGCTGGGTCGCCGCACAAGGCCTGCATGCCGGCGGCTTTCAGAGCCGGCTGCAACGCCGCCGTGATGTTGCGCAATTGCTGACCTTGGCGGGGCTGGGGGGCAGCGGCCTGAGCGCCTTGCTGAGCTGCCTGCTGCTGCAGTTCAGCGGCGTGATGCCCGAACATGGCGCCTGGCCCGCCCTGCTGCTGAGCACCCTGAGCCAGGGACTGGGCGTGGTGGGCTTGGCCCCCCTGCTCTTCCACCTGGCGCATGCACTTCCGAACCCGATCAAAGCCAGCGAGCCCGGCACCCGGCTCTGGCCGGCCGCCCCGGGCCTGCTGCCACCCAGCCGCCACTGGAAACGGCTGGCGCTGAGCGGCGTCCTGGCCCTGTCCTGCCTGGCGCTGCATGCCGCCTTGCTGCAACAAGACCACGCGCTGGATGCCGGCAGCCTGGGCTTGATGCTGGCGAATCTGCTGGTCTTCAGCGTGCTGGCCTTGGTCAACTCGCGCGGTTTGCTGGCGGCCGCCCTGCTGCCCCTCTTGCTTGGCGGCCTGAGCCTGAGCTGGGCGCAGGGCTGGGGCCCGCTGCAGGGGCTGAGTGCCTTTGAGCTCTGCGCCGTGATGGCCGCCGAGGGCCTGGCCCTGGGCCTGCTGCCCGCCCTGCTGCAAGCCCAGAACCTGGAAACCCGCAGCGAGCGCCACCACTGGCAAGGCCTGCTGGCCGCCACCGGCATGGGCCTGGCCGAATGGCGGCTGGAGCGCAGCGCGCAAGGTGCGCGGGGTCTCGATGTCAGCCATCAAGCTTGCCCGACCTGGCGGCGCTACACCGGCGCCCCCGCCGCGCAGGATGCGACGGCCTGGCCCAGCGACTGGCTGGCCATCAGCCACCCCCTGGACCGCGAGCGTTGCCGCCAGGCCCTGGAGGGCCTGCTGCCGCCAGGCGGGCCTGATGAGTTCATCGCCTCCCTGCGCCTGCCCAGCCCGGGCGGCGAACCCGGGCAGTGGCATTGGTACGAACTCAAGGGCAGCGTGCAGGCGCGCGACCCGCAAGGCCATGCCCTGCGCCTGCTGACCCTGCTGCGCGACGTCCACTGGCAACACCAGGCCGAGGAGCGTCAGCGCATGAGCGTGGCCTTGTTCCAGCATCTGCACGAAGGCCTGGCCGTCACCGACACCGAGGACCGGCTGCTGGACGCCAACCCAAGCTTTTGCCGCATGCTGGGCCACAGCCGCGACCACTTGGTCGGGCAGACCGCGCCACCGCTGCAACCGCAGGTCTTGCGCCAATCGGGCCACAGCCCGGAACAGCTGCAGCTGGCCTTGCAAAGCGAGGGCTTCTGGCAAGGCCGCGTGCATGCCGGCCGAGCCGATGGCAGCCCCTGTCATCTGCAGCTGACCGTGTCCACCATCCCCGAGCCCGACGGCCCGCTGCGCTACCGGGTGCTGACCATGTCCGACCTGACCCTGGCCCTGCAGCAGCAGGACCGGCTGGACCGGCAATCGCGCTTCGACCCCTTGACCGGCCTGCCCAACCACGACGAGTTCATGCGCCTGCTGCAAGGCGGCTTGCAGGCCAGCGAGCGCGAAGGCTTCCACCTGAGCATTTGCCGCCTCGACCTGGACCAGTTCAAGCGCATCAATGCCGAGCATGGCCCCGAGCGGGCCGATCTGCTGCTGCTGCAGGTGGCCGAGCGCCTGCAAGGCGCTTTGCGCAGCAGCGCGCAATGGTCCGATGTGGTGGCGCGCCTGGGCGGCGACGAGTTTGCCCTGCTGCTGCGTGCCAAGAACCAGGACGAGGCCGAGCAGGCCCTGGACCGTTTGCTGGCCGTGGTCGCTCAGCCCTACAAGCTGGCCGCCAGCCAGCCTGGCCAGGCCGATACCTTGATCCTCGACCTCAGCGCCAGCATGGGCGCCACGCTCTACCCGCAAGACGACAGCGACGCCGAGACCTTGATGCGCCACGCCGGTCACGCGCTCTACCGCGTCAAGCACACCGGGCGCAACGGCTACCGGCTGTTCGACACCGCCAAGCGCCTGCGCAACGAAGCCAGCCTGATCGCGCTGGCACGCGTGCAGCAAGCCCTGGATGCCAGCGAGCTGCAGCTCTACTTCCAGCCCAAGATCGATATGCAGACCGGCCAGGTGCTGGGCATGGAAGCCCTGCTGCGCTGGCAGCACCCCGAGCGCGGCCTGCTGGGCCCGGCGCATTTCCTGCCGCTGATCGAGCCCACCGGCCTGGGCGTGCAGGTCGGCGACTGGGTGATGGAACAAGCGCTCAAGCACAGCGCGCAATGGCTGGCCGAGGGTCTCGGGCTGAACATCAGCGTGAACGTCACCGCGCGCCAGCTGCAGATGCCCGAGTTTGCCCAACGCCTGCAAGAGCTGCTGCAGCGCCACAGCGAGCCGGTGGCGCGCCACCTGAGCCTGGAGGTGCTGGAGTCGGCCGCCCTGGCCGACATCCACGCCACCCAAGCCCTGATCAAGCGCTGCCGCGGCTATGGCGTGAGCTTCGCACTCGACGACTTTGGCACCGGCTACTCCACCCTGACCTATCTGCAACGCCTGCCGGTCGATGCGCTCAAGATCGACCGCTCTTTTGTGCAGAACATGCTGATCAACAGCCAGGACAGCGCCCTGGTCGAGGGCGTGATCGGCCTGGCCCACAACTTCGGCTGCAGCGTGGTGGCCGAGGGCGTGGAAACCGCCGCCCATGCCCGCGCCCTCTTGCGCCTGGGCTGCATCCAGGGCCAGGGCAATGGCATCGCCGAAGCCATGCCGGCCAGCGAGGTGTCGGCCTGGGTGCGCGCCTTCCCGCAATCCGGTTGGATGCAGGCGCTGCGCGCGCGCGAGGCCACAAGCGCCAGCATCAGCCCGGGCGCGGCCCGAGGCTTGCCTTAGACTCGCCGCGTGATCCCACCAGGCTTTATCCAAGACCTTCTCTCCCGCACCGACATCGTCGAGGTCGTGGGCCGCCATGTCGAGCTGAAGAAAGCCGGCATCAACCACAAGGGCCTGTGCCCGTTCCACGGCGAAAAATCGCCCAGCTTCATCGTCAGCCCGACCCGGCAGACCTACCACTGCTTCGGCTGCGGCGTGCATGGCAATGCGGTGGGCTTTCTGATGGAGCACAGCGGCCTGGGCTTTGTCGAGGCGGTGCAAGAGCTGGCCCAGCAGGCCGGCATGCAGGTGCCGCAGGACGAACGCTCGGCCGAGGAACGCGAACGCGCCGCCGCGCAGAAAAAGCGTCAGTCCACACTGACCGATGTGCTGCTGCGCGCCAGCGACCATTACCGCGGCCAGCTGAAGAAATCACCGCGCGCCATCGACTACCTCAAGCGGCGCGGCCTGACCGGCCAGATCGCCGCCCATTTCGCCCTGGGCTATGCCCCCGAAGGCTGGCGCGCCCTGGCCAGCGCATTCCCGGCCTACGACGACCCACTGCTGGCCGAGGCCGGCATGGTCATCGTCTCCGGCGAAGAAGGCGAAGAGCAAAAGCGCTACGACCGGTTTCGCGACCGCATCATGTTCCCGATCCGCAATGTCCAGGGCGACACCATCGGCTTCGGCGGCCGGGTGCTGGACAAGGGCGAACCCAAATACCTGAACTCACCGGAGACCCCGGTCTTCAGCAAGGGGCGCGAGCTCTACGGCCTGTTCGAAGCCCGGGCCGGACTGCGCCAGCGCGGCTACGCCCTGGTGGTGGAAGGCTATATGGACGTGGTGGCCCTGGCGCAGAGCGGCTTCAACAATGCCGTGGCCACGCTCGGCACAGCCTGCACGGCCGAGCATGTGCACAAGCTGTTTCGCTTCACCGAATCGGTGGTCTTCAGCTTCGACGGCGACGCCGCCGGCCGCCGCGCCGCCGGCCGGGCACTGGAAGCCGCCCTGCCCCACGCCACCGACACCCGCAGCGTCAAGTTCCTGTTCCTGCCGGCCGAACACGACCCCGACTCCTACGTGCGCGAGCTCGGCGCCGAGGCCTTCGAGCGCTGCGTGCAAGAGGCCATCCCGCTCTCGCGCCAGCTGATGGAGGCCGCGGCCGAAGGCTGCGATCTGGGCAGCGTCGAAGGCCGCGCCCGCATGCTCTCCAACGCCCGGCCGCTCTGGCAAGCTTTGCCTCAAGGCCTGCTCAAACGTGCGCTCCTGGGCGAGCTGGCCCGCCGCGCGCAGCTCAGCGACCAGGATTTGATGAGCGCCTGGCAGGTGCAGGCCGAAGGCAGCCGCGGCGGCGGCCGCAACGAGCAGCGCCCACCGCGCAGCTCGGCCCCCGGCAGCCACTCACCACGCAGCAGCTTCGAGGACGGCGACGAGCCGCCACCCGACTTCGGTCCGGCCGATTACGAGCCTGCCGACTACGGCGACTTCCACCCCGAGCCCAGCCATGGCGGCGGCGCCGCGGGCGGTGGATCCCTTGCTGGGGAGCGCAAGCCCTGGCAGGGCAAGAAGGAGTGGAAGCCCAGCGGCGACTGGAAGGACAAGAAAGACTGGAAAGGCAAAGGCAGCTGGAAACGCCGCGGCGAAGACGAAGCCCCGCAGCT
>JAIXSD010000350.1 GCA_027484885.1 Rubrivivax sp. | reverse complement strand
CGAGGCGCGCCAAGACCCCGCCGTGCAGGCCCGCCACGACTGGCTGAACCTGCGCCTGGCCCGCCACGGCGCGCGCCTGCTGGCCAACCCGATGTGGCAGCTGCTGCCGGCCGAGATGGGTTTTTTGCTCAACGATCAGCGCGGCCCCATGCTGACCGTGCACCCGCTGGGCGGCTGCGCCATGGGCGACGAGGCCAGCCGCGGCGTGGTCAATGAATGGGGCCAGGTCTTCAGCGGACGCTTTGGGGCGGCCGTGCACCCGGGCCTGGCCGTGCTGGACGGCGCCATCGTGCCGGCCGCCGTGGGCATCAACCCGGCGCTGACCATCACCGCCTTGAGCCTGCGCGCCCTGGCCGGCTTGCGCCAACGCTGGGGCTGGGTCGAGGGCGGGCCTCGCCAGAAGCAAGACCTGCCCCCGCGCCCCGTCTATCGCCAGATCGACCCCGAGCAGGCACCCGCAAGCCAGCCCACCCTGGCCGAGTTCCGCGAGCGCATGGGCGGCTATGTGCGTCTGCCCGGCGCGCCGGGCGGCGAGCTCAAATACCTGGAGCTGAGCTTTGTGTTTGAGCCGGTGGCCCTGCAGGCCTTGCTGCAACCGGGGCCCCAGCGCCGCTTGCAAAGCGGACCCGGGGGCCAGAGCCGCTTGCGCCTCTTCGACACGGCCGCCGACCCCGACTCACCCGGCCGGCCCATGATCGTCAGCGCCGACCCGCAGCGCCAGGGCCTCAAACTCTGGATGCATGCCGAGCGCGAAGACCGCGACGCGCGCTGGCTGGCGCCGCTGGAACAGGCGCAGTTGCAGGTCTTCCACCGCGCGCGCAGCAGCCACCGGCAGCGCCGCTGCAGCGCGCTGAAAGCCTGGTTCATGAACCGCGGCTGGCGCGACAGCGTGTTTGCCTTGATGGACCAGCTGCAGCAAAGCGATGCCCCCAAGCCCCGCATCGGCCCGCGACCCAACGCCTTTCTCGAACGGGCCCGCAACGCCCTGGCCCTGGCCAGCCATGGCGGCCAGGTGCGCTTGATGGAGTACCACGTCCAGCCCCAGCGACCTGATCAGGGTCAGGCCTTGCCTGCCTGGCTGCAGCCGCTTTATGCCCAGCCCCTGCACGGCGTGAAGCGCATCAGCTACACCCGGCGCGCCAACCCCTGGACCCAGCTCAGCCGCATGGTGCTGGAGGCGCCGCAGCTGCCGGGTCTGGACGGCGACAGGCCGCAGCTGGACCTGGATCTCTTCTACCTGGCCCGCCAGGGCCAGCCCCTGCTGCGCATCACCCAGCAGCAAGACCTGGCCAGCGCCATGCGCGATGTCGGCTCCCTGCTCAGCTATGTGCTGCGCCTGCTGGTGGGCGTGCACATCTGGAGCTTCCGCAAGCCCGATGCCGCGCCGCCGCGCGAGCCGCTGCGTCTGCCAGCCGAGGTGCCGGGCCTGCCGGCACCCGAGATCTGCGAGCTGGCCGTGGGCCGGCGCGGCGAGGCCGGGCTCTCGCGCCAGCCGGTGCAGACACGCGAAGCAGAAGATGACGACCAAGCTGTGCACCTGCGCCTGACCCGTTACCGGGCCAAAGCCGGCGGCCATGGCCAGCCCCTGCTGATGATCCACGGCTACAGCGCCAGCGGCACGACATTTGCCCACCACTCGGTGCAGCCGGGCCCAGCCAAGCTCTTGTGGGATGCCGGCTTCGACATCTGGATCGCTGATATGCGCACCAGCGCCGGCATGCCCTCGGCCCGCCTGCCCTGGACCTTTGAGGAATGCGCGCTCAACGACATCCCGGTGGCGGTGGACCATGTGCTGCGCGCCAGCGGCAAGCCCCAGATCGACGTGCTGGCGCACTGCATGGGCTCGGTCATGCTGCACATGGCCTTGCTGCAGCCGCAAGCCCAGACCTTCGAGCATTTCTACCCGCTGCGCCAGAAGCTGATGGCCGGCGGGCTGATCCGCCGGCTGGTGATCTCGCAGGTCACGCCCAAGATGATCTTCTCGCCCACCAACAGCTTGCGCGCGCACCTGATGCAGTACATCCGGCCCTATCTGCCGCTGGACGACTACAGCTTCCGCCCCGAGCAGCCCGACAGCCTGGCCAACCAACTGATCGACCGCCTGCTCTCCAGCCTGCCCTACCCCGACCACGAGTTCGACATCGAGAACCCGCCTTTCCCCAGCCTGCGCAAAACGCCCTGGACCCGCACCCGCCACCGCATGGACCTGCTCTACGGGCGTGACTTCGCCATCGGCAATGTCGATCAGCCGGTGTTCGATTTCATCGACGATCATTTCGGCCCGCTGAACATGGACACGGTGGCGCAAGCCATCAACTTCGCGCGCAGCAACGAGATCACCGACTGGAGTGGCGCCAGCCTCTACCTCGATGACATGGCCAAGACCCTGGCCCAGCTGCAGCAGTTCCCGGTGCTGTCCATCCACGGCCAGGACAACGGCCTCTGCCAGGCCGAGAGCGCCGAGCTGACGGCCGATCTCTACGAGCAGGTGGCGCCGGGCCGCTACCGCTTCAAGGTGATCGCCGAGCACGGCCACCAGGACTGCTTGAT
>JAIXSD010000240.1 GCA_027484885.1 Rubrivivax sp. | reverse complement strand
GCGCGCCTGGCCAAGATCAAGGTCGGTGACCCGGCTGTGGACGGCGTGCGCATGGGCGCCCTGGCCTCCAAGGCCCAGCAGGCCGATGTGGCCGAGCGCGTGGCCTTGTTGAGCGCCGGCAATGAGGTGGTGTTTGGTGCCAAGGACGGCTTCGCGCCGGTGGGCGAGGGCGTGGGCGAGGGCGCCTTCTTCGCGCCGACCTTGCTGCTTTGCCGCGATGCCTTTGCCAACGAGCAGGTGCACAACTTGGAGGCCTTCGGTCCGGTGTCCACTTTGATGCCTTATCAGGAATTGGACGAAGCCCTGAGTCTGGCCGCCAAGGGCCGCGGCAGCCTGGTCGGCTCGGTCGTCACCAAGACCCCGGCGATTGCCGCGCAGGCGGTCTATCACGCGGCGGCCTTCCATGGCCGTTTGCTGGTGCTGGATCGCGATGCGGCCAAGGAATCCACCGGCCACGGTTCGCCCTTGCCGCAGCTCAAGCACGGCGGCCCGGGCCGCGCCGGTGGTGGCGAAGAGCTGGGCGGCATCCGCTCGGTCAAGCACTATCTCCAGCGCTGCGCGGTGCAGGGCAGCCCGACCATGCTGAGCGCCATCACCGGCGAGTACCAGCGTGGCGGCCGGGTGCAGGAGGATGCCGTTCATCCCTTCCGCAAGTACTTTGAAGAGATCCAGGTCGGCGATTCCCTGCTGACCCACCGCCGCACCGTCAGCGAGGCCGATATCGTCAACTTCGGTGGCGTCTCGGGCGACTACTTCTACATGCACTTCGACGAGGTGGCGGCCAAGGACACGCAGTTTGGGCAGCGCATTGCCCACGGCTACTTTGTGCTCTCGGCCGCCGCAGGCTTGTTTGTCTCGCCCGCGCCCGGCCCGGTGCTGGCCAATTACGGCCTGGACACCTTGCGCTTTGTGAACCCGGTGGCGATTGGCGACACCATCCAGGCGCGCCTGACCTGCAAGCGCCGCATCGACCGCGGCAACCGCCCGGACCAGCCGCCCCAAGGCGTGGTGGCCTGGGATGTGCAAGTGATGAACCAGCGTGGCGAGCTGGTGGCCAGTTATGACATCCTGACCCTGGTGGCCAAGAAGCCCGCTTGAGTGTTCGCTGCTGACAGGCGCTGGCCGGCGCCGTGATACCGTGCCGGCCATGAACACGCATTTGCAAGCCGCACAGAACGCGGTGCTGAACGAAGAAGACACCTGGGTGCAGAGCGATCTGCTCTGGCGCGATGAGCGCTGGACGGCCGAGGTCATCAAGAACGAAGACGACGAGGGCTGGGCTGTGGCCATGACCCTGGCGGGCGAGGCCGAACCGGCCCTGGTCGGCCCCTGGACCATGGGTCGCGACAAGAAGAACCCCAAGCCCTTGTCGGCGCCGGCCTTTCACACCCTGGTGAAAACCGCCTCCGAGGTGCTGCGTCGGCATGAGCAGCAGCTCCATGCCCGACTGCACAAGAGCTTGAAGATCGACACCGAGCAGGGTCGCATCCAGGTCTTGCTGGACATCGTGCCCGATGAAGACAACCCCTTTGCCACGCTGACAGCGCGCAATGACGATGGGGAGACGATCGCGCAGATCAAGGTCGACGCCGGATTTAAGCTGAGCGAAGCCTCGGCCCAGGCCTGGGCGGCAAAAGAGTTTTTGCGGCCCTGAACCCGGCTTGAAAACAGCCCAAGGCCTGAAGGCAAGCGCCGGGCGACTTACTTGGCAGCCGGGGCAGTGTTGCTGTTGTTGGCCGCTGCGGCGTTCAGATCGGCGCGGCGCGCGCCGGTGAAGCGCTTGGCCCAGTAGGCCTCGCGCATGTCCTCCACCCGAACGGCACCGCCGACGCGGGGCGAGTGGATGAACTTGCCCTCGCCGACATAGATGCCCACATGCGAGAAGGTGCGGCGCATGGTGTTGAAGAACACCAGATCGCCGGGCTTGAGCTCGGTCTTGTTGATGGGCAGCAGGCTGGCCAGGCGGGCCTGTTCGTCGGCGCGGTGCGGCAGCACCATGCCCACGCTGAGCTCGAAGATGTGGCGGGTGAAGCCGCTGCAATCAAAGCCGCTTTCGACCGACTTGCCGCCGCGCGTGTAGCGCACACCGAGGAAGTTCATGGCCGAGAGCACCAGGCCCGAGGCGGTGTCGCGCACCTGGTTCAGCAGGCTGTTGGACTCGGCTTGCACCAGCAGGCCGCGTTCCTGCAGGAATCGGCTGACCGGGTCGCTGGAGTTGGCGGCGGTGGCGCCAACCGGGCTGTTGGCACCCAGGCTGGCGGAGGCTGCCGCAGCTGCAGGAAGAGCCGCGGCCAGGGCGTTGGTCGCAGCATTCGACGTGTTGGCGGCGTGGCTGCTGTTGTTGCTGCCCGTGCCGCCGCTGTTGGGGCCGCTGTGGCCGGATCCCACTCCAGGCAACAGGCTCAGGCCGTAGGCGCCGGTGACCATGCCGGGCGGCGGTGCGCTTTGAGCCCGCGCCGCCGTGCTGCCCATCAGACCAAGGCCCGCAACCAAGCCCAGCGCACAGACGGCGCGTCCGAGCGAAGAGACAGTGGGGGAGGGGGTCTGGCGGCTGGCGTCGAGCATGGTGTTCGGCGCGCAGCTTATGGGGGGGCTGTTGCGGGTGTCAAGCAAAGTGGCAGGCGACCGAGGGAAATCCCGGCGCAATCAGATGGCAGCGGACGCGTTCATCAGCCCCAGTCGCTGCTCGACCTAGGGCTAACCCTTGATTTGAACACAAATGATGCCAGAGCCGGCCATGCCGGGCCTTGCGTTCCGGCAAGGTTTCACGATCCGCGCCAGGGAAGGGCGCCAGGGGGCCGGGCGCCGGGGCGTGCGGCCTGCGTGCACGCCGCGGCCTGGGCTTGTCGCAAACCCCGCTGTGTCCCTGCGGCCTGCGGGCGCACAATCCCGCCCGATATGGGGTGGGCCGCTGTAGCCATGAACTGAGGGGCGCTCGGCGACCGCTCAGCCGCTTTTGCTGGATCGCGGCCAGTCCTCCCAGTTTTTTCCATTTGTTCCCATCCATTTGCCATCATGAAGCACAAGCATTTGTTCCTCGGCGCCACGGCGCTGTGGCTGAGCGCCCAGGCGCTGGCCCAAACCGGCGCGATCACCAGCCTGCCGGGCCCGGCCTTCCCGCAGTTCAAATCGGCCGCCCAGGTCAAATCGGCTTGTGATGCAGGCTTGGCTGGTGCCAAGAAGCGCTTGAGTGCGCTGGAGCGGCGCAAGCTGGACATCGGCTGGATTGCGGCCTACGACGATTACTACACCTACCAGGAGGACGTGCAGAACCCGATCGAGTTCGTGCTCAACGTCCACCCCGACAAGGCGGTGCGTGAGGCCGCCCAGGCCTGCGCCATGGCCTGGTCTGAGTACAACACCGGGGTCGGCCAGAACGAGAAGATCTACCGCGCCCTGAAGAGCGCGCCCACGCCCAGCGCTCTGGAGCGCGAGCTGCAGCGCGTGGCCCTGGGCAATTTCGAGGATGCGGGCGTGGCGCTGCCTCCGGCCAAGCGCAAGCAGGCCAAGACCTTGCTGGTGCGTCTGGCCGAGCTGGACCAGAAGTTCGGCCAGAACCTGCGCGACGCCGGCGTCAAGGTGGCGTTCAGCGAGGCCGAGTTGAAGGGCGTGCCGGCCGGCGTCTGGGCCAAGGCGCCGCGAGACGCGCAGGGGCGCATCGTGCTGGGCGTGGACTACCCCAGCTCCGGCCCGGTGATCCAGATGGCCGAAGACCCCGCCGCGCGTGAACGCATGTGGCGGGCCAAGAACAGCGAAGGCGGGGATGCCAACCTCAAGATCCTCGACGAGATCACGCAGGCACGCCAGGATTTCGCCAAGCTCTTTGGCTACAACAACTTCGTGGACTT
>JAIXSD010000006.1 GCA_027484885.1 Rubrivivax sp. | reverse complement strand
CCGGTGCCGCGGCCTTCGAACAGATCGGAGGACAGCAGGGCCAGATGGGCGCGCAGGGCGCTCTCATCGACCTGGGCGCTTTGCGCCTTGGCGGGCAGGGGGCAGGCGGCGCTGAGCAGCAGCGCCAGAGTCAGGGCGGGAATTCGCATCGGAAAGAGGGCTGGGGTGCCGTGCAAGCAATGCCGGCATTAAACCCCTGGCCAGCAGCCCGTCCCAGCGGGCAAGCCCCTAGCGCCTGACTTGCGCGGCACGGCCTGCGCACAGAGGCCGCTGCCGAGTCGCGTCAAGCGCTGGGTGCTTCCAGCAGCCCGTTCTCGCGCACGCCCAGGCGCTTGGCCAGCCCCGCCGTCATGCGCGCCGCCTGGCTGTAGACCGTCATCTGCGGGTTGGCGCCGATGCTGGTGGGGAAGGTCGAGCCGTCGTGCACCGAGACATTGCGCAGCTGCCAGTGCTGGCCGTCGGGCCGCACCACGCCGCGCGCTGCATCGGCCGCCATGCCGCAGCCGCCCATCACATGGGCGCTGGCCATGCCGGTGATGAAGGGCTTGTAGGGCAGGGCCTGGATGGCCGCCTTGGCCTCGGCCCAGCTGCGGTAGTCCTGCGCCAGCTCATGCACCGGGTGCACGCTTTTTGCACCGGCGGCGAATTGCACCTCGGCCATGGTCAGGTGGGCGCGGCGGGCACCGTCGAGCAGGTAGTTGTTGACCGGGTAGTCCAGGGCCGGGCTGCCGTCGCGGCGCAGCTTGACGCTGCCGCCGATCGACTCGGGGTGGAAACCATCGCGCATCAGGCCGATCAGCACCGCCGTCTGCGGCAGGGCGCGGGCGCGCTCGGCCAGCACGCTGCCGATGCCGCCCAGATTGGTCAGGATCAGGCCCGGGTGCACCGGCGCTGTTTCGAGCTTGTAGCCGATCACCCCGTCCATGGGTTGGGTGCTGAGGAAATGGTCGGAGTACACCGCCAGCGGCGCGCCGGCCCAGCCATTCACCGCCTCGGGCATGACGCTGCTGCTGGCGACCGTGGGGTGCAAAAAGGTGCGCCGGCCGAGCAGATTGAAGGGGTCGGGCGCGTCCGAGCGCAGCAGCAGGGCGGGCGAGTTGATGGCGCCGCCGGCCACCACGAAATGCCGGGCGCGCACGCGCAGCGCTGCGCCGGCCGGGCTGCCATCGGCATCAATGGGCTGGCAGATCAGGGCTTCAGCCTCGCGCTCATCGCTGTTGCCCAGCTTGCTCTGCAGCTCAAAGCGCTCGGCTCGGGTCTGCACCAGCAAAGTGGCGCCCAGGTCCAGGGCGGCCGGGATGGTGGTCACCAGCATGGACTGCTTGGCATTGGTCGGGCAGCCCAGGCCGCAGGAGCCCAGGTTCCAGCAGCCTTTGACATTGCGATTGATCGTGGGCGCGGGGATGCCGATCTTCTCCAGGCCGCGGCGCAGCACCTGGTTGTTGGCGTTGGCTTCGGTCAGCCAAGGCGAGATGTTCAGGCGCTTCTCCACCTGCTCGAACCACGGGGTCATGGCCTCGAAGCTCAGCGTGCTCAGGCCGAAGCGCTCGCCCCAGAACGCCAGGGTTTCGGCCGGGGTGCGGAAGGAGCCGGCCCAGTTGACCGTGGTGCTGCCGCCGACGCAGCGGCCTTGCAGCACCGGGATGGCCTGGTCGGCGGTCTTGCGCCCGCCGCCTTCCTGGTAGAGCTGGGTGTAGGCGTCGGATTCGCGCTGGCGGAAATCGCGGCTGGATTTGAGCGGGCCTTCTTCGATGATCAAGACCTGGAGGCCGGCGCGCGCCAGCATCTCGGCCGTGATGCCGGCGCCAGCGCCGCTGCCGATGATGGCGATATCGCAGTCAATGCGCTCGGGCAGGGCACCATGCGGGCCGCCGCGCACCTTCCAGCCCCGGGCCAGGCCCTCGGCAATGGGGTCGGGGATGTTGGCAATCGTGCCGCTGCTGCTACTGCTGATGCTCATGTTCAACTCGTTCTCGGACCGGGGTAGCCGACCTGGGCCCAGCTGGCCGGGTCGTTGAAGAACACCAGGCAGTTCAGGTCGCGCAGGGCGTGGAAAACCTGCTGGCGCAGGGCCAGGCGCGACTGGCTCAGCGCGATCAGGGCAGCCTGCAGGGGCGCGGGCTTCGCCTCGGCCTCGGCCCAGCTTTGGCTCAGGCCCAGCAGGGCGAAACGGCCGGGCGCCGTGCCCAGCAGGGTCAGGAGCTGGCCCAATTCGCCGCGCAGGGCCGGCGGAAAGCCGGCGATCTGGCGCTCCAGCTGTTCAAGATGGCTGGCCAGGCGCGCCTCGCGGGCTGGGCCTTCAGGTGGCAGCAGATCGCCGCAGACAGCCATCGTGATGGCCCGCATCAGCTGGCGCGAGGGCGCGCTCAAGCGGCCCTCGGCCAGGCCTGGCGTGCTCAGTAGCGCGGTGCTGCCGCCCGCCACGGCCAGCAGCACGGTGGCGCCCAGACCTAACTTCAAGAAGCGGCGGCGTTGCGGCAGCGCGGGGGAGGAAGCCGGTGTTGAATTCATGCAATTCTCTTCAGCAAGCCCAGCAGGCGGTCAAAGGTCTTGCCGTAGGGCGGGAAAAACAAGCGGGTGCCGGCCCAGCGCGACTGTTGGAAGACCGGCTTCTCCTTGCTGAAGCTGCGGAAGCCGAATTCGCCGTGGTAGGCGCCCATGCCGCTGGCACCCACGCCGCCGAAGGGCTGCTCTTCCTGGCCGAGGTGCCAGATGCAGTCGTTGACGGTGACGCCGCCGGCCTGGGTCTGGCTCAGCACATGCTCGCGCATGGCCGCGTCACGGCCGAACCAGTACAGGGCCAGGGGCTTGTCGTGGCGGTTGATGTAGGCCAGGGCATGGTCCACCTCGACGTAGGGCACGATGGGCAGCAGGGGGCCGAAGATCTCCTCCTGCATCACCGTCATCTGCTCGTTCACGCCCAGCAGCAGCTGCGGCACCAGGCCGCGGCCCACGGTTTTTTCCTCGTGGCTGGGGATGATCTTGGCGCCCTTGGCGCGGGCATCGTCGATCAGCCCGCGCAAGCGGGCCAGGTGGCGCGGCGTGGCGATGTGGGTGTAGTCGGGGTTGCCGGCGATCTTGGGGTAGAGCCGGCGCATGGCAGCGCGGATCTCCTGCACCAGGGGCTCGACCATGTCCTTGGGCACCAGCAGGTAGTCGGGCGCCACACAGGTCTGGCCGGCGTTGAAGAGCTTGCCGTGGGCAATGCGGCTGGCGGTGAGCTTGAGGTCGCAGCTGCGGTCCACCAGGGCGGGCGATTTGCCGCCCAGTTCCAGCGTCACCGGGGTCAGGTTTTGCGCGGCCGCTTGCGCGACGATGCGGCCCACGGCGGTGGAGCCGGTGAAGCACAGATGATCGAAAGGCAGGGCGGTGAAGGCACGCGCCAGCTCGGCCTCGCCGTTCACCACGGTCATCTCTTCGGGTTCGAAAAACTCGGCCACCATGGCGGCCATCAGCTCACCGGTGCGAGGGGTCAGCTCCGAGGGCTTGATCATCACCCGGTTGCCCGCGGCCAGGGCGCCCACGGCCGGGCCCAGGGCCAGGTAGTAGGGGTAGTTCCAGGGGGCCACCACGCCGACCACGCCCAGGGGCTGGCGCATTAGCAGATTGCGGGCCGGCTGGAAATGCAGGGCGGTGGGTTGGCGGCGCGGGCGCATCCAGTCGCGCAGATGCTTTTGCGCATGGCGGGCGCCCGACTCGACCGTGAAGATGTCGGCCAGCAGGGTTTCCTGGCGGGCGCGGTGGCCGAAATCGGCCGAGATGGCTTTCACCAGGGCTTCGCTGTGCTGGGCCGTCATGCGGCGCACGCGCTCCAACCGGTCCAGGCGGGTTTCGCGGCTGGGCGCCATGTCGGCGCGGAAGGCGGCGCGCTGCTGTTCCAGCACGAGGTGCAGACGCTCTTGCAGCGTTTGATCCATTGAGAGAGTCTCCTGGCGGTCTTTTGTTCGTGTTTGCCGCCAAGGCTAACCGCAAGCGCACCCCCTGCCTAGCGAATCAGCCCTCGGCTAGAGGCAGGCGTCTAGTCCTGTCGAGGGCCAGCTTTCGCAAAACAAGAGAGAAAAAAGCCAAACGGCCGGCCCTGCCGCCGAAGGGCAGGGCCGGCCGCAAGGCAGGCCGTGGGGCTGGTGGTCCAGCGCCGCGCGTGGACCGCTCAGTGGCGGAAGTGACGCACGCCAGTGAACACCATGGCCAGGCCGCGCTCGTTGGCGGCGGCGATCACTTCGTCGTCGCGCATGGAACCGCCCGGCTGGATGACGCAGGTGGCGCCAGCATCGGCCAGCACGTCCACGCCGTCGCGGAATGGGAAGAACGCGTCGCTGGCGACCACCGAGCCCTTCAGTTCCAGGCCGGCGTTGGCGGCCTTGATGGCGGCGATCTTGGTCGAGTCGACACGGCTCATCTGGCCGGCGCCCACGCCCAAGGTCATGCCGCCGCCGCAGAAGACGATGGCATTGCTCTTCACATACTGGGCCACGGTCCAGGCGAACATCAGGTCATCGAGCTGCTGGGCGCTGGGCTGCAGGGTGGTGACGATTTTCAGGTCTTCCTTCTTGAGGAAGTGGTTGTCGGCGCTTTGCAGCAGGATGCCGGAACCGATGCGCTTGCTGTCGCCGAGGTTGCGGCCTTGCAGCCAGGGTGTCGCGCCACCTGGCGGCAGATCGATCTGCAGCAGGCGTACATTGACCTTGGCCTTGAAGATTTCCAGCGCTTCGGCGCTGAAGCTCGGGGCCATCAGCACTTCGACGAATTGCTTGGAGACGTGGGCCGCTGCGGCGCCGTCCACCTCGCGGTTGAAGGCGATGATGCCGCCGAAGGCGCTGGTGGGGTCGGTCTTCAGGGCCTTGGCATAGGCCTCAGCCGCATTGGCGGCCACGGCCACGCCGCAGGGGTTGGCGTGCTTGACGATCACGCAGGCGGGCACATCGAAGCTCTTCACGCATTCCCAGGCGGCGTCGGAGTCGGCGATGTTGTTGTAGCTGAGTTCCTTGCCTTGCAGCTGCTTGGCCGTGACCAGGGAGCCGGGGGCGGGGTGCAGGTCGCGGTAGAGCGCGGCGGTCTGGTGGCTGTTCTCGCCGTAGCGCAGGTCTTGCACTTTGACGAAGCTGCTGTTCATCTGGCCGGGGTACTCGGACAGCGTGCCTTCCTCGGTGCGTGCGCTCAGGTAATTGCTGATCGCAGCGTCATATTGGGCGATGCGGTTGAAGGCGGCCACAGAAGCGGCAAAGCGGGTCTTGTCGCTGGTGTTGCCGTCTGCCTTCAGCTCGGCCAGCACTTGCGCGTACTGGCTGGCGTCGGTCAGCACGGTGACGTCTTTCCAGTTCTTGGCCGCGCTGCGCACCATGGCCGGGCCGCCGATGTCGATGTTCTCGATCGCGTCTTCCAGCGTGCAGCCGGGCTTGGCCACGGTGGCTTCAAAGGGGTAGAGGTTGACGGCCAGGATGTCGATCATGGTGATGCCGTGCTGAGCGGCGGCGGCCATGTGCTCGGGGAAGTCGCGGCGCGCCAGCAGGCCACCGTGCACCTTGGGGTGCAGGGTCTTGACGCGGCCGTCCAGCATCTCGGGGAAGCCGGTGTGGTCGGCCACCTCGGTCACCGGCAGGCCGGCATCGGCCAGCAGCTTGGCCGTGCCACCGGTGGACAGCAGGCGCACGTTCAGGGCGTGCAGCTCCTTGGCGAATTCGAGGATGCCGGTCTTGTCGGACACGGAGATCAGGGCGGTCAGTTGCGTCATGGCGATGGCTCGTCGGGGAGTGTGGATTCGTGGCGTGTGCTGTGTGCGGCGCTCACAGCATCTGGTGTTCGGTCAGCTTGCGGCGCAGGGTGTTGCGGTTGATGCCCAGCCATTCGGCCGCCTTGCTCTGGTTGCCCTGGGCTTTTTGCATCACCACCTCGAGCAGGGGCTTTTCCACCAGCTTGATCAGCATCTCGTGCATGGAATGCGGCTCCTCGCCTTCCAGGTCGCTGAAATAGGCGTGCAGGTTCTCGCGAACGCATTGGTCGATCGGGGTGGGCGTGGTGCTCATGCAGAAGCTTTCGGTGCGTGTTCTTTTTGTGAAGAGGCGTCGTCGCTGTCGCCGTCATCGTCCGCCAGGGATGGCGTCGACACGGGCAGGCGTTCATGCTGGTCGGCCAGCTCGGCAAACCACTGGCGCAGGGCGTGGACCTGGGCTTCGCAGCTTTCCAGCAGATTCATGCGCTGGCGAAACTCTTCGCCGCCGGGCAGGCCGCGCACGGCCCAGCCGATGTGCTTGCGCGCGCTGCGCATGCCGGCCAGGGCGCCGTAGAGGCTGTAGTGGTCGTGCAGGTGCTCGATCAGCCAGTCGCTG
>JAIXSD010000639.1 GCA_027484885.1 Rubrivivax sp. | reverse complement strand
TCGGCCGGCAGGTCGGAGCGCACGCGCGAGACTGCGTCGCGCACATCGTCCACCGCCTGCTGGGTCGGCTTTTCGAGCCGGAACTCGGTGCTGACCATGACCACGCCGTCCTGGATCGTGGTGTAGATGTGCTTCACATCCTGCAGCGTGGCCAGCTGGTTCTCCAGCTTGCGCGCCACCTGCGACTCCAGCTGCGCCGGCGAGGCACCGGGCAGGCTGGCCGTCACGGTGACGGTGGGCAGGTCGATGTCCGGGAAGTTCTGGATCTTCATCCAGCGGAAGCCCAGCAGACCGGCCAGGGTCAGCATGATGAACAGCAGGATGGCCGGAATCGGGTTGCGTATGGACGCGGAAGAAACGTTCAACATGATGGTGAGAGTCCTGATCCTGTGGAGGCGGGCTTAGGGCTTGGCGGCAGGGGCCGAGGCGCCCACCACGCGCACGCTGTCGCCATCGCTGAGGAAGCTGACCCCGCTCTGCACCACGGCCGCGCCCGGCTCCAGGCCGCCGAGCAGCTCGACCCGATCGCCGTTGCGGCGGCCGGTGCTGACCTTGATCTGCTGCACCTTCTGGTCCTTGCCCACGCGGAAGACATAGCTGTTGCCATCGCGCAGCTGCACGGCGGACTGCGGCAGGCTCAAGGCCTGGCCGCGACCGAGCTGGATCTCGCCGCGCGCAAAGCTACCGGCGCGCAGCTGGGCCGCGCCGGGGCCGCTCAGGTCCACATAGACCAGGCCCATGCGGGTCTGCGCATCGACCGTGGGCGCCACCACGCGCACCTTGCCCGGCACCTTGCTGCCATCGGCTGCCGCCAGCTGCACCGGCAGGCCGGGGCGCACCCGGGCCAGATCGGCCGCGGGCAACTCGGCGCGCCATTCCAGGCGGCCTTGGCGGATCAGATGGAACAGCTCCTGCCCCGGCTGCGCCACCGCCCCCACCGTGGCCAGGCGGGCTGAGATGATGCCTTCGTCCGGCGCGGTGATGCGGGTCTGGGCCAGGCGCAGCTCGTCGCTGGCCACCCTGGCCTGGGCGGCATCGAGCCGGGCCTTGGCCGTCTGCTCGGCGGTCAGGTACTGGGCCAGCTGCTGGGCGCTCAGGGCGCCGCTGCCGCCGGCCTGCAGGGCACGGGCGCGCTCGGCATCGCCCTGGGCGCTCTGCAGCAGGGCCTGGGCTTCGGCCGCGGCGGCGCGGCTCTGGGCCAGCTCGGCGCGCACGGTGGCATCGGAGAGCTGGGCCAGCAGCTGGCCGCGCTTGACGCGGTCGCCCACCTGCACCTTCACATCGGCCAGGCGCAGGCCGGCGATCTCGGCGCCGATGACGGCCTCTTGCCAAGCGCTGACGCTGCCGTGGGCACTCAGCGTTTGCTCCCATTCGGCGCTGCTGGCCTGGGTCAGCTGCACGGTCAGGGCCGGGCGCGATTTGGCCAGGGCCGTGCCTGGCGCGCTGGCCGCGGCATCGGCGGCTGCAGCGGGCTGAGCCTGCAGCAAGCCCAGGCTCAGGATCAGGGCCAGCAGCGGGGCGACGGAATAGGGCGAAGTGGTGCGATTCATGGACAGTGGACTCGCGGGCAAATGGGGGGTGTGGGCATTCTTGAGCTTCGGGCGCACGGGCTTCATGCCGCACCCCCGGGGCTTTTCCTCTTCAGATCGAGCGGCGCAGCCTGGCCGTCCCAGCCGGCACCGGTGGCGCGGCACAGCGCCACCCAGGCGCTCAGGCCCTCGCGCTGCAGCTGCACCAGGGCGGAATCGGCGCCCAGGCTCAGGCGCCGGGCGTCTTCCAGCTCGGCCGCGCTGGCCAGGCCGGCGCGCCAGCGTTGCTCGGTCGCCTGCAGGCTATGGCGGTAACCGGCGGCCGCGCGCTCGGCCAGGGCTTCGCGGGCGCGTGCAGCGTCCAGGCGAACCAGGCCCTCTTCCACCTCACGCACCGCCTGCAGCACGCTCTGGCGGTGGCCGGCCAGGGCCTCGTCATAGCGTGCCAGCGCGCCTTGCGCCTGTGCCGTGCGCGCACCACCGTCGAACAGGGGCAGGCTCAAGCTCGGCCCGAAGGACCAGCCGCGGCCTTCATCGCTGCTGCCAGCGATGCGCAAGTTCGCCAGCGAAATACTGCCGCTGAGCTGCAGCTGCGGATAACGTGCGGCTTCAGCAGCGCCGCGCTCGGCCCAGGCCGCCAGCACCTGCTGCTGGCTGGCCGCCAGGTCAGGCCGGCGGGCCAAGGCCTCGGCCGGCACCGAAGCGACCGCCAGGCCCAGGCGGGTCATGGCCGGCAGCTGGGCGGCGCCGGCTTGCAGAGCCTGGCGCAAGGCGCCCTCTTCCATGGCCGTCAGCGCCACCAGGCTCTTGATCGCCAGCTCGCATTCAGCCTGCTGGGCCAAGGCCTGATGGGCCGCATTGGCCGCCGCGGCCTGCAAGAGTGCCTCGTTGGCGGCCGACTCGAAACCGACGCGCAAGCGCTCGGCGGCAAAACGCGCCAGCTGCCCGGTGGCCGCAGCATCGGCCTGGGCAATCTGGGCCAGACGCTCGCAGCTGCGCAGGTTCAGGTAGGCCTGCGC
>JAIXSD010000610.1 GCA_027484885.1 Rubrivivax sp. | reverse complement strand
TTTGCCATGTTGATGTCCGCCCTGCAGCCCCTGTCGGTGCTCGAGAACGCCACCGAATTCCAAGCCCGCCACATCGGCCCCGATGCCGCCGACGAAGCCGGCATGTTGTCGGTGATCGGTGCGGCCTCGCGCCGCGCCCTGATCGAGGCCGTGGTGCCGGCCAGCATCAAGCGCTCGGTGGGCATGGACCTGCCGGCGGCCGCGACCGAAGCCCAGGCTCTGGCCGAGCTGAAGGCCCTGGCGGGCAAGAACAAGGTGCTCAAGAGCTATATCGGCCAGGGCTACTACGACACCCTGACCCCGGGCGTCATCCTGCGCAACATCCTGGAGAACCCCGCCTGGTACACCGCCTACACGCCCTACCAGGCTGAAATTTCGCAAGGCCGCATGGAGGCCCTGGTCAACTTCCAGACCATGGTGACCGACCTGACCGGCATGGCCATCGCCAACGCCTCCATGCTGGACGAAGCCACCGCCGCCGCCGAAGCCATGACCCTGGCCGCCCGCGTGGGCAAGAGCAAGAGCCAGACCTTCTTCGTCGCCGACGATGTGCTGCCGCAAACCCTGGAAGTGGTGCGCACCCGCGCCGAGCCCCTGGGCTTCACCGTGGTGGTGGGCCCGGCTTCTGAAGCGGGCAAGAGCGAGTGCTTCGCCGCCCTGCTGCAGTACCCGGGCGTGAACGGCGATGTGCGCAGCCTGCAAGCCGCGGCCGACGCCGTCCATGCCCAAGGTGCGCTGCTGATCGCCGCCGCCGACCTGCTGGCCCTGACCCTGATCAAGGCCCCGGCCGAGCAAGGCGCCGACATCGCCGTAGGCACCACCCAGCGCTTTGGCATGCCCATGGGCAATGGCGGCCCGCACGCCGCCTACATGGCTTGCAAGGACGAGTACAAGCGCAGCCTGCCCGGCCGCTTGGTTGGCGTCTCCATCGACGCCCACGGCAAGCCCGCCTACCGCCTGGCCCTGCAAACCCGCGAGCAGCACATCCGCCGCGAGAAGGCCACCTCCAACATCTGTACCGCCCAGGTGCTGCCGGCCGTGGTGGCCAGCATGTACGCCGTTTATCACGGCCCGCAAGGCCTGAAGCGCATCGCCCAGCGCGTGGCGTCCTTCACCGCCGTGCTGGCCCAAGGCCTCAAGGGCCTGGGCTTTGCCCTCGGCAACACCAGCGCCTTCGACACCCTGCATGTGCAGACCGGTGCGCAGACCCAAGCCATCCTGGCCCGCGCCGTAGTCGCTGGCATGAACTTCCGCCGCGCCAGCGCCGAGTCCCTGAGCCTGTCGCTGGACGAGACCACCACCCGCGCCGACCTGGCCGCCGTGCTGGCCGTGTTTGCCGATGGCCAGGCCCTGCCGGACCTGAGTGGTTTCGACAAGGGCATCGCCAGCCTGATCCCGGCCGAGCTGCAGCGCACGAGCAGTTTCATGAGCCACCCGGTCTTCAACCGCTATCACTCGGAAACCGAGATGCTGCGCTATCTGCGCGGCCTGTCGGACAAGGATCTGGCGCTGGACCGCAGCATGATCCCGCTGGGCTCCTGCACCATGAAGCTCAACGCCACGGCCGAGATGATCCCCATCACCTGGCCCGAGTTCGCCGGCGTGCACCCGTTTGCCCCGCACGATCAGCTGCAGGGTTATGCCCAGCTGAACGAGCAGCTGACCGCCTGGCTGTGCCAAGCCACCGGCTACGCCGGCATCAGCCTGCAGCCCAATGCCGGCTCGCAAGGCGAGTACGCCGGCCTGCTGGCCATCAAGGCCTGGCACGAGTCGCGTGGTGAAGGCCATCGCAAGATCTGCCTGATCCCCGAATCGGCCCACGGCACCAACCCCGCTTCGGCCCAGATGGTGGGCATGCAGGTCGTGGTGACCAAGTGCGACAAGGAA
Organism: Rubrivivax sp.; assembly: GCA_027484885.1. Classification (GTDB taxonomy): domain Bacteria; phylum Pseudomonadota; class Gammaproteobacteria; order Burkholderiales; family Burkholderiaceae_C; genus Paucibacter_A. The sequence goes on along the minus strand of JAIXSD010000610.1, from coordinate 2,307 downwards.
GGCAATATCGACCTGGCCGACCTCAAGGCCAAGTGCGAGCAGCACAGCGCCAACCTGGCGGCCATCATGATCACCTACCCCTCGACCTACGGTGTGTTCGACACCCAGGTCAAGGAAATCTGCGCCCTGGTGCGCAGCCACGGTGGCCGCGTCTATGTGGACGGCGCAAACATGAACGCCTTGGTCGGTGTGGCCGCACCGGGCGAGTTCGGTGGCGATGTCTCGCACCTGAACCTGCACAAGACCTTCTGCATCCCGCACGGCGGTGGCGGCCCGGGCGTCGGCCCGGTCTGCGTGGTGGCCGATCTGGTCCCCTTCCTGCCGACCCACCGTTCGGCCGGCTATGACAGCAAGACCGCCATTGGCGCCGTGTCCGCCGCGCCGCTGGGCAATGCCGCCGTGCTGCCCATCAGCTGGATGTACTGCCGCATGATGGCGGCCGACGGCCTGCAGGCGGCGACCGAAGTGGCGATCCTGTCGGCCAACTATGTGGCCGCCCGTTTGGCCGATGCCTACGACATCCACTTCAGCGGCAATATCGACGGCATCAAGGGCGGCGGCGTGGCCCATGAGTGCATCCTGGACATCCGCCCGCTGAAGGACGCCACCGGCGTCGGCGCCGAAGACGTGGCCAAGCGCCTGATCGACTACGGCTTCCATGCGCCCACCCTGTCCTTCCCGGTCGCCGGCACCCTGATGGTCGAGCCGACCGAAAGCGAATCCAAGTTCGAACTGGACCGCTTCTGCGACGCCATGCTGGCCATCCGCGCCGAAATCGCCAAGGTGGCCGACGGCAGCTGGACTGCCACCGACAACCCGCTGGTCAACGCCCCGCACACGGCCGAAAGCCTGCTGGCCGCCGAGTGGACGCATGGCTACAGCCGCGAAGAAGCCGCCTACCCGGTGGCCTCGCTGCGCCGCCAGAAGTACTGGGTGCCGGTGGGCCGCGTGGACAACGTCTACGGCGACCGCAATCTGAGCTGCTCCTGCCCCCCAATGAGCGACTACGCCTGATCGCACGAGAGTTTTTTGCTGCGCCGCTGCCATGCATCGTTGGTCCGGTGCTCGGAATCCTCACTTACAGGAAGTACGTTCTGGTTCCTGCGCTCCGTCCGCCTTGCCTGACAGCCGCTCGCGACAAAAACTCTCATGCGATGGGTCCCTACGGGACGCCAGACACCCGCCGGCTCGCTGTCTGATGGAGCACTCGCCATCGACGCCAGCCGGCTTTTTTGTCACAAGGCCGGCCTGATTCATCAGGCCGTGCTCGGATCTCACACCAACGCTTGGAGGCCCCATGGCCGTTTCAGTCTTCGACCTCTTCAAGATCGGCATCGGCCCGTCCAGCTCGCACACCGTGGGCCCGATGCGGGCTGCGCGCATGTTTGTGCAACGCCTGCGCCACGAGGGACAGTTGGAGCGCACCGCGCGCGTGGTCTCGCAGATGTACGGCTCGCTCGGCGCCACCGGCAAGGGCCATGGCAGCGACAAGGCGGTGTTGCTGGGCCTGGCCGGCCATGAGCCGGACACGGTCGATGTTGAGCAGGTGCCGGCCTACCTCGACGCCATCCGCAGCGGCGGCCGCATTCGCCTGGGCGGTGAACACGAGATCGAGTTCAACGAGGCCAAAGACCTGGTGCTGTTCAAGCGCCAAAGCCTGCCCTTCCATGCCAATGGCATGCGCTTCTCGGCTTTCGACGCTGAAGGCGTGGAGATCCAGCAGCGCACCTACTACTCGGTCGGCGGCGGCTTTGTCGTCAGCGACGAGGTGGCGGCCGACGGCAGCAAGCAAAGAGTCATCGCCCCCGATGCCACTGTGCTGCCCTACCCTTTCAAAACCGGCGACGAGCTGCTGGCGCTGACGAAGCAACATGGCATCAGCATCGCCGAGGTGATGCGCCGCAACGAGCGCCACTGGCGCAGCGATGAAGAAACCCGCGCCGGCCTGCTGAAGATTTGGCAGGTGATGCAGGACTGCGTCAACCGCGGCTGCCGCACCGAAGGCATTCTGCCCGGCGGCTTCAAGGTCAAGCGCCGTGCCGCACAACTGCACCGCGACCTGACCGCCAACCCGGAAGCTGCTCTGCGCGACCCGCTGCAGGTGATGGACTGGGTCAACCTCTACGCCCTGGCCGTCAACGAAGAAAACGCCGCCGGTGGCCGCGTGGTCACGGCACCGACCAATGGCGCGGCCGGCATCGTGCCGGCGGTGCTGCATTACTACAGCCGCTTCGTCCACCACGCCAACGACGAGGGCGTGATCGACTTCCTGCTGACCGCCGCCGCCATCGGCATCCTCTACAAGGA
>JAIXSD010000677.1 GCA_027484885.1 Rubrivivax sp. | reverse complement strand
TAGTTCTCGCCGCGCAGCTCGGCCCAGAGCTGGCCGTTCTTCAGCGGCGAGCCGAAATAGGCCGTGGGGCTGTCGCGGTGGATGTCCAGGCTCAGGTCCAGGCGCAGATCGGGCGTGGCCTGCCAGCGCAGCAGGCTCATCAGCTTACGGTTGCGGTGCTGGCCGCGTGCGACGAAACCATCGCCGCCCTTGGCCAGCGCATCCAGGCGCAGACCCAGCTGCTCACCCAGCGGCCGGCCCAGTCCCAGACCGAGGCGGTACTCGCCGTCTGTCCCCAAGCCGGCCGTCAGCTCGCTGCGCGCCTCGCGGCCCGGCGCCTTGCGCACCAGATTGACCAGGCCGCCGATGGCGCCGTCACCCAACAGCACCGAGGCCGGCCCGCGCAGGATCTCGATGCGCTCATACCCAAAGCTGTCCGCCGGGCTGGACTGGGTGCCCGAGGCCGTGGCCATGCGCAGGCCGTCTTCCGCCTGCGCCACCGAATCATTGCCGCTGAAGCCGCGGCTGCTGTAGGTGCTGCCCGAGCCCGGCGAGCCCAGGGCAGCCAGGCCGGTGCTGCGCGAGACCAGCTCGGCCACGCTGGCATCACCCCGTGCGCGCAGGCGCTCCACGTCCAGCACCTCGATGCTGGCTGCCGTTTCCAGCGGGCTCAGGCCCAGGCGGGAGGCGGTGCTTTGCGGGGTCTGCAGCAGGCTCTTCTTGCTGGCAGCGCCCTCGACGGTGACGCGGCCCAGGCTGATGTCGGACGTGAGCTGCTGGGCCATGGCCGGCGCGGCCATGGCCAGGCCCAGGCAGGACAGGGCCGTGCGCAGGCGGGTAGGAACAAAGACTGGATTCATGAGAACGGATAGGAAGGAGGGAAAAGAAATAGAAAGAGAAGAGGGCTCGCTCACAAAAGCTCAGGCAGCCAGGCGCCAGGGCAGCAGGCAGCGCTCGCCCTCGTGCTGCAGGTCCAGGGCCTGCACGCCATAGCTGCGTGCCAGCAGATCGGCATCCAGCACCTCGCCCGGCGGCCCATCGGCCAGCAACTGGCCCTGGTGCAGCACCAGCACCCGGGTGCAAAAGCGAGCAGCCAGGCCGAGGTCATGCAAGACCAGGGCGACCGCCCGGCCGGCACCGGCCTGGGCACGCAGCAAGGCCATGATGTGCAGCTGCTGGGCGGGGTCCAGCGCGGCCAGAGGCTCGTCGGCCAGCAAGAGCTCAGGCTCGGTCGCCAGGGCCCGGGCGAGCATGACCCGCGCCCGCTCGCCGCCGGAGAGATGCTGGGCCTGCGCCCCGGCCAGACCGAGCAGGTCCAGCTGCTCCAGCGCCCGCTGCACGGCAGCGCGGCCGCTGTCGCGCTGCCCGTCGCCATGGGGCAGGCGGCCCAGCGCCACCACCTCGCGCACCGGCAGGGGCCAGTGCACCACATGGCCCTGGGCCAGATAGGCCATGCGCCGGGCGCGCGCCTGCGGCGGCCAGCCGGCCAGCTCCCGGCCTTGAAGCAAGACCTGGCCCCGCTGCGGCCGGCTGACGCCGATCAGGCAGCGCAGCAAGCTGGTCTTGCCGGCGCCATTGGGGCCGAGGATGCCCAGCAGCTCGCCGGCCCGCAGCTGCAGGTCCAGGCCCTGGAGCAGGCTGCGCCCACCCACGTCCAGGCCGAGGCCGCGCACATTCATAAGAGCTTCGGGCTTCATGACATCTGACTCCGGCTGCGCAGGATCAGCAGCAAAAAGAACGGCGCTCCGACCAGAGAGGTCAGCACGCCCAGCTTGAGCTCGGCCGTCTGCGTGTGCAGCAGGCGCACACCCAGATCGGCCAGGGTCAGCAGCAGCGCGCCGGCCAGGGCCGAGGCCGGCAGCAGACGCGCCGCATCGCCGCGCACCAGGGGCCGCATCAGATGCGGTGCCACCAGGCCGATGAAGCCGATCGAGCCGGCCACCGACACGGCCGCCCCCACACAGCAGGCCGTGCCCAGCAAGACCAAGCTGCGCAGGCGCGGCAGGCTGACGCCGAGGCTGTGCGCGGTCTCCTCGCCCAGGCTCAGGGCCGCCAGGCCGCGCCGGCTGCGCCACAGCAGCAGCGCCCCGACGAGCATGAAGGGCAGCACCAGGGCGAGCTCGCGGCTGCTGCGATCGGCCAGCGAACCCATCATCCAGAACACGATCTCGCTGACCGCCGTCGGCGACTTGGCCCAGTTCAGCACCAGGGCGATCAAGGCGCCGAACAGGGAAGCCACGGCCACGCCGGCCAGGATCAAGGTGCTGCTGCTGGTGTGCCGCCCGGCCAGAAAGAACACGATGGCCAGAGCCAGGGCCGTGCCGGCCAGGCCGGCCATAGGCAGGGCCAGCGCGAAGGCGTCGGCAAAGCCGGTGTACAGCGCCAGCACCGCACCCAGGGCGGCCCCGCTGGAGACACCCAGCAAGCCTGGCTCGGCCAGAGGATTGCGCAGCAAGCCCTGCATGGCCGCGCCGGCCAGACCCAGGGCTGCGCCGACCAGCAGGCACAGCGCGGTGCGCGGCAGGCGAAGATCGAGCAGGATGCGCGAGGGCAGCAGCTCACCCGCCCAACTGCCTTGCAGCAAGCGCAGCAGCGGCATGTCGACATAGCCGATCGCCAGCGAGGCCACGGCCAGGCCCAGCAAGCAGGCCGGAAGCAGCAGCCACAAGACCAGGCCGCGGGCGTCCATCCTGCCTGCGCGCAGGGCCGTCATGGCGGACTCCCGGACGACGAAGCCGCCAGCAGAGCCGCCGCCTCCAGGTTCCAGGGCCCGCCGCAGACCGTCATGCGCGCCGGCATGACGAACTCGCGTGCACCCAGGCCGGCCAGCGCCGGGTGGCTGAGCAGTCGGTTGCCCAGCGTCGGTGCGCGGCGGCGGTAGTCGCTGGTGACCAGGACATCGGGCCGCTCCATCAGCAGGCGCTCCAGCGGCAGGGGTCCATAACGCTGCACCCCGGCGCGTGTCGCGCCGTTGGCGTAGCCCGCGGCCGCGAAGATGTCTTCGTAGATCGTGCCGGCACCGGCGCTGCGGCCGCCCGCCAGATACTGGGTGGCCACGCCGCGCGCGCGGCCCGCCTGCTGCGCCAGCAGCTCGGCCTGGCGCGCCCGCAAGCCCGCCACCAGGGACTCACCGGCCGCCACCTCGCCCACCGCCTCGGCCACCGTGCGTATCTGCGCCTGGACTTCGGCAAAGCTGTCCACCCCGGGCAGCGCCAGCACCGGCACGCCGAACTCCCGCAGCAGGCGCGCGGTGAAGCGGGTGGTGGCCGTCCCCACCAGCACCAGATCGGGCCGCAAGGCCAGCACCTCCTCGGCATGGCCGCGCACCCGGCGCAGCGGGCTGGCCTGGCGATGCAGGGCCGCGCTCTCCGGGTTGGCGCTGAGCCAGCTGAGCGCCGCGATACGCGCCGGCGCAACCAGCTGCAGCAGGATCTGGTCGGTGCACAGATTCAGGGACACGATGCGCTGCGGGGCTGCCTGGGCCTGGGTCTGGGCCTGCATCAAGGCCCAGCAGGCGGCCACGATCAGCCGCCGCATACAAAGCCCCTGCCGCTGCGGTCCAGCGCATCCGGCCCTAGACCGAGATAGTCCTGGCGCAGCCGCTCCCAGGCCGCCAGCCGGGTCCAGTCGGCGCGCTCGGCCCGCTGCCCTGCCTCGGTCAGGAAGGGATTGGGCAGGAACACCGTCAGCTGCTGCTGGCCCAGGCCGTTGAACAGGCGCAAGCCCCAGCTGCGCGGCGCGTCCTCGCGGTCCAGCATGCGGTAGAGCTCGGCACGCCCGGTGCGGCGCTCCGCCGCCAGCGCCGGCTCGCAGCCGCTGTAGTGGCCGATGCAGAGGTGGAAGTGCCAGGGGCCGAAATCCACCGTCAGATAGCCATCGTTGAGGCTGATCCGCGTCGGCGCATTCGGCGCGCGTATCTCCCACACCCCGCCCGGCACCATGGTGCCGAAGCGGATGTCGCGCCAATGGCCTTCGAAGACATCGAGCAAGAGCATCCACAGCGTGTTCTCGTCGGTGGGCAGGGCCCAGCGCTCGATGCGACCGAGGCCGCGCTCTTCGATGATCTGGCGCGCGCCCGCAGAAGCCGGGTTGAGCGCTTGCACTGCATGTTCAGAAGTCATGGCGATAGCTCAGCTTGAAGTTGCGACCGGGCTGCGGGAAGCCGAATTTCTCGGCGTAGAAGCGGTCGAAGAGGTTGTCCACGGCTAGGCTCAGCTCCTGCTCGGGCCGCAGCTGCCAGCGCGCCGAGAGATCGGCCACGCTGAAGGCCGGGTAGCTGACCTGGCGTCCGCTGCCGCTGACCCAGTCCTGGTCATGGCTGACGCCGACATGGCGCAGGCCCAGGCGCCCGCTCCAGGCCTGCCAGCGCAGATCGGCCGCCAGCCTGAGCGTGCGCCGGGGCACGTTGTTGATGCTTTCCCAGTCACTGCCCTGCTGCTGCCGGGCTTTCAGGTACTGGGTGCCGGCGGCTGAGAGCTGCAGGGCGGGAGCGAGACGCCAGCTGGCTTCGAGCTCCAGGCCCTGCATGCGAGCGCGCGCCATATTGACGTAGCTGAAGACCAGGGTCTGGGCATCCTGCCGGCTGCCGCTGTCGCGCGCGATCTTGTCGCGCACCCGGGTGTCGAACACGGTCGCGGACAAGGCCGCCCCGCCCCGGCTCCAGCTCAGGCCCAGATCCCAGCTGCGGCTGGACTCGGGCCGCAGTTCGGCGTTGCCGCGGGTGATCTCAACCCTGTCCTTGAACGATGTCACTGCCGCACCGGTCAGCTCGGAAGCCGAGGGCGAGACAAAACTCTGGCCCAGCGTGGCATGCAGCTGCAGTTCCGAGCTCAGCGCCTGCCGCAGGCCGAGGCTGGGGTTGCTGGTCTGGAAGCGCGCCCGATTCGGCGTGAAGCCGGTCTTGAACGGCGTGTCCAGGGTCTCGACCGTGATGCGGTCGTGCCGCCAGCCCAGGTTCAGAACGGTGCCGCTGGCCTTGAGCTGCCAGCTGTTCTGCAGGTAGACGCCGAGGCTGTGGCGCCGGTTGTCGGCGGAAAACGGGCCCTTGCGCCGTCCGTCGGGCTCGTAGCTGAGGCTGCTGGATTCGGCTCGCTCCCAGTCGACACCGAGCAGCAGCTGCCGGTCCGGCGCCCAGCTCCAGCTGTCCTGCAGCTGGGCGCCGCGCCAGCGCAGGTCCTCGGCAAAACTCAGGAAGGGCAGCCAGGGCTGATGCGCCGGCGTGCTCGATGTGCGGGTGCGCGTCTGGTACCACTGGCTGCCGCTGAAGCCGGTCAGCAGCAGCTGGTGGGCGCCCACCCGGCCGCTCAGGCGCAGGTCCAGGCCGTCGCGGTCCATGTCCTTGTTGCTCTGCTGCGTCAGGCCGTAGGCAAGATCGCCGGGGGTGGCGATGTCACGGCCGCGGTAGCGCTCGGCGCGCGTCGCCAGCCGCCAGTCCGCGGCCAGGTCCAGGCCGGCGCGCAGCGCATGGTTGTGCTGGCTGTAGGCGGTGTTGGGGCGCAGCTGGCCGTCGCCCATGCGGAAGTCATCCTGGCCGAACCAGGAGCCGGCGTAGTCGAAATCCAGCGTCTCGGCCAGCTTGCCGCCGACGCGGCCGCGCACTTCCCGCAAACCATCGGAACCCAGGGCCAGGCGAGCCATGCCGCCGACTTCGCCGCGGCTCTCGCGGCTGATCAGATTGACCACGCCACCCATGGCCTGGGCGCCATACAGCGCGGAAGCCGGGCCCTTCAGAACCTCGATGCGTTCGACCTGGTCCATATTGACCAGGCTCAGATTGGTGCTCATGGCCGGGCGGCCGTCGACCAGCAGCAGGCTGCGCTTGTTGATGCCCGAGAACTCGGGGCGAAAGCCGCGCATGCCGATGCCGGACAGATTGCCCGGGTACTGGATCACATCGACGCTCGCGTTCTTCTTCAAGACGTCGACCAGCTCCCGCGAGGGCGTGCGCTCGATGTCCTCGGCGCTGATCAGCTCGATGCGTTGCGGCGTGGCATCCAGGCGGGTCGGCACGCGGCTGCCGGTCAGCACCACGGTGTCCAGGGACTGGAGGCTCAGGCGTGGTTCGGGCGCGCCCGCAGGCGCGGTTTGGGCCCAGGCCGTGCAGCTGGCCAGCGCGGCGGCGCCGAGCAGGGAAAGAGGGCGCGCCCCGGGGCGGCCTTGCAGTTTCTTCATGATCAAACTTCGTCGGTTCGACCGCCCGCATGGCAGGAAACCGCGGCCTGGCGCCAACGGCGCAGGCCTCAGTTCCGTCCAACACCCCGTGGGCGGTCGTGTTCACAAGCCGCTTGCCAGAGCAAGCG
>JAIXSD010000236.1 GCA_027484885.1 Rubrivivax sp. | reverse complement strand
TCTTCATGGCCGGCCCAAGTGGCGAGGCAGTGGCCGGAGGCGACGTGCCAGAACTTGAGGGTCTTGTCCCGACTGGCGGAGAGCGCGTGCTGGCCATCGGGGGAAAAGCTGCAGGCGGTGACCGAGTCTTCATGGCCGGCCCAGGTGGCGAGGCAGCGGCCGGAGGCGACGTGCCACAGCTTGAGGGTCTTGTCCCGACTGGCGGAGAGCGCGTGCTGGCCATCGGGGGAAAAGCTGCAGGCGGTGACCAAGTGTTCATGGCCGGCCCAAGTGGCGAGGCAGCGGCCGGAGGCGACGTGCCAGAGCTTGAGGGTCTTGTCCCAACTCGCAGAGAGCGCGTGCTGACCATCGGGGGAAAAGCTGCAGGTTTGCGCCCGAGGGCTGGGCCCGGAGTTTCGCCAGCTGGGCTCCAGCCCCATTTGAAGGCGACGCGGAGGCGTCGAGCCGGTTCGGCCTAAGGCGGGGCCGGCGCCGTCCAGCACCTCCCCCGCCCGCCAGGGCTCGGGTGCCTCGGTGTAAAAGAACCAAGGGGCTTGCCCACTGGTCCTCTTCCATGTGCTGGCTGCCCACTGGACCTCGCGAAACACAGCGCCATCCAGCAAAGCCCTGTCTGCATTCAGCCCATCAGCCCAGACCCGCCACCACTCGCAGCGACACAGCTGCGCATCCGAAACATCGGCGCCGTTCATCACCACATCGCGCCAGACGGTCTCGCGCAGCTCGCAGCTCGCGAAGTTGGCCGCGTTCAGATTGAGTGGCTCCTGCTCGCTGCGGCCGATGAACTGCCAACCGTGCAAGTCAGCGCCCTGCATGTCGAGGCCGGACAGGGTGGGTGCCGGCCAGCGTTGCTCCGTGGCATCCAAGGCATAGCGCAACCATTGCTCGCTGGCCAGCGCCAGGTAGGGCGCACGCCAGGCCGACAAGGTGTCGAGTTGCTCGGCCCGCCCTTCCGCTTGCAGCAGCTGAGCCAGGAACTGCCGCGTTTCAGGGCTGACCAAGGGCATGGCCCAGGCTGAGCGTTGACCGAGCTGCAAGGCGCGGAACATGTGCTGCGCCAGGAAGAACTCTTGCATGGAACTGTGGGCAAAGCGGAAACCGCCTGCCTGGGCACCGCCCTCGTTGGGCCCGTCCTCGCGCACCAGAAAGGTGGCGGTGCGCAGGTCTTCGTCGAGCTTGTCGTAACCCACACCGGTGTAGAGCCGCTGGAGCTCAGGGTCGGCGGCCAACCATTCGTGAAACCAAGTCTCCAGCTGCCCGGCGGGCATCAGGCGCTGACCCTCGCGCCACATCCAGGCTGCCAGCTGCGCCATCAGCAGTTGCTTGTGCTCGGCGCGCAGATGGTGCTTGCCGTTGTCGCGCGCGATCCAGCGATTGACCATCTCCTGATACAGCGTCACGCCGTAAACCGGTCGGCCTTGCGCCCGCCAATGCTCAATCTGAGGGATGAACTCGCTCACCAGGCGCAGCGTGAAGGGCCGTTCGGCCAGCTCGCCCAGGTTGTGCACGCTTTGCACCAGCGCCAGGGTGGCCTGCGGATCGATGCCCGGCAAGGCATGCTGCAAATAGCCCAGGATTTGCGTTTCTCCCAAGGGCAACATCAACAAAGCGCGGTAGTCGGCGCCGGCACGGTCACCGCGCTCTTGGCCGGTGAAGTGGCTGTTTTGCTCACGCAAGGTGCGGAAGTAGTGCGTGCGGCAAGAAATCAACACGCGGGTCAGCGGATGTGAGCCGTGACCGGACAGAGGCTGCAGACGCAACAGCTCCTGCGTGAACTGCTGGCCCTGGCGCTCGCTGAGATGGACCAGCGCTTCATCCAGCCCATCGAATACCCAGAGCAACGCATGAGCCTGGCTCCGCTCGATCAATTCGGCAGCGCTCGGTTTTTCACAGGCCGCAGCCCAGCCGCGCTGGACGCATTCGTCAATCACCTGCGGCAAAGTGGGCACCGCAGCGCTGCGCAACTGCGTGAGCTTGCGCAAGTCAAAATACAGGGCCTGGGGCAGGGCCGTGGTCTGACCTAGCGCATGGGCCGCCTCGCGGCGCTCCTCGATCTCGCGCACCAGGCGCTGGCAGCTGATGGTCTTGCCCATGCCGTACTCACCGAGCAAGGCAAACAAGGGCGGCGCGTCAGGGTCTTGCGCCCAGTCGAGCAAGTGCTCCAGCACGTTCACGCCGCCCTCGTCACCGCTTGATGCTGCTGCTGAAGGGGCGTCCTTGGCCAGCAAGCGCTCATCAAGCAGGGCAGGCTTGGCCAAGACCTCGGTCATCAGGTGCGGCAGGCGATCCATATCGGGCGAGAGCATGTCCCGAGCCCGCAGCAAACGCAGGGCCGCACTTCGCGGCGATGTTTCAACAATTGCTGGCGTTGAACGCTTGGCCGCCGCGCCAGCGCTCGGCGCCGCGGGCTTGTCGGCGTAGCGGTCCAGCACCTGAGTCATTTGCGCGACCAGCCCGTCTAGCCAGGCATCGCGCTTGCTGCCCGTGCGTTGGGCATAGGCTTTCTGATCCCGGTCGTGATAAATCTGAGACTGCGCCAGCCCCTTCAGGTCGGTGTTGGCAAAGTCAATCACTTGCAAGGCCACGGGGATGGCTCGCTTGCCCGGCGCGCCAGTCGAATGCCCGGAGCGAAATGCCGGCAACTCGTGCTGACCGATGTATCGGCTGGCCAGAAACTCGTGGCTGAGCAGCATCACGCCCAAGTGACATTGCTGCAGCGCTTGCTGAATCTGGGCATGCCAATCTTCGCCGACCAGCAGCTGGTGATCGTCCCAGGCTTCGAAGTGGTAGTGGCGGTTGTTGGCGAGCCGTTTGCCAAGGCGCTCGATGAGATCGCGTGCTTTCTCGTCAGCATGCGCATAGCTGGCGAACCAACGGACGAGCGGACGGCCGCTGCCTGGATGCAGCACCTCCAGGCTGATGCGCGGCTCGGTGTGTAAGGGTAGCCCTTGGCGATCCTCGATCAGATTGGCTGCGACACGGGTCAGTTCATCCGTGGTGTGCGACACCTCGAGCAAGGTCTCGCCCTCAAACCAAAGAAAGCGCTTGTCGGCCCCGCCAGCACGGGCGCTGGTGACCTCACAGCGCACACGAAAGCCAGCTTCTTCCGCCAAATTATTGAATCTCTCGCGCAGCTGACCCAGCAGCTTGTTCTGACTCTCCAACGAACGGCTCTCGGCAAAGGCCGTCGCCAACGCAGCCGCGACCGTCAATTGATGCGCTTGCTCATCGAGCGCGCTGGCAAGCGCCACAAGGCGCGCATGATCCTTGGTTCCCAGCTCCGCCTGGAGTTTGTGCAGATAGGGCTGAACCTGAGAACGGCTGAGTTTCATGACACATAACTTCGTTTCGGTTCGGTATGGTTTCCGAAACAATGAAGAGTGTCAATGTCGCCCTCATTCTAAAGCGGCACGCAGCATGGAGAAGGGCCGTACTGACAAATTCCCAATCTCAGTTGCCTACCTAATCTCTCATCACAGCAGCAGCGTTGGCTGCATCAAATCCCCGTTTGAATGCGCTGAACGGCAGGTACCGGCCGAGGCACCGCTTTCGCCATCCTTTTTCGGAACACCAACACATTGCCCGCCATCACGCAGGCCAGGCCCAGCAGGGCCGGCAGCGTCCAGCGGTAGCCCTCAAACAGCGCCGAGACATTGAGCGCCACCACCGGGAAGAGCACCGTGCTGTAGGCCGCCCGCTCAGGGCCGAGGCGGCCGACCAGGGTCAGGTAGGCGGTGAAGCCGATCACCGAGCCCGGGATCGCCAGGTAGAGCAGCGCACTGCTGTAACGCCAGCCCGGCTCGTAGGCAAAGGGCACGCCCTGCAGCAGGCAGTAGCTGAGCAGCAGCAGGGTGCCGACCAGCATGCCCCAGGCGTTGGTCTGCGCCGGCTTCAGGCCCTGGCCCTGCAGGGCGGCCGAGAGCAGATTGCCGGTCGAAAAACACAGCGTGCCACCCAACGCCCAGGCCAGGCCTTGCAAGGTGCTGGCGCTCGCGCCGTGGGCGCTGATCTCGGGCCAGAACAGCAGCAGCAAGCCCCCCAGGCCCAGCACGCCGCCGGCCAGCACCTGGGGCGCCAGGCGCCGTCCATGAATCAGCCGCGCCAGCAGCGCGTTCCAGAGCGTGGAGCTGGAAAACACCACGGCGACCAGGCCGCTGTGAATCAGGGCGCTGGCGTTCAGAAAGCAGACGAAGTTGAAGCAGAACAGGCACAGGCCCTGACCCAGCACCCACAGGCCGGCCCGGCCACGCGGCCGCTGCAGCTGGCCGCGCCAGGCCAGCCAGGCGAACAGGATCAAGGCGGCCAGGCCAAAGCGGTAGGCAATCGACAAGGGGATGGGCACCACGCCCAGCTGCCACTTCAGGGCGATCCAGGTCGTGCCCCAGATCAGCACCACCAGGGCGTACAGCATGGCATTCACAAACACAGCTCCTCGGAATCAGGGCTGCAGCATGCCGGCCCCGCCCTGCCGGAGATTGCACAATCCTGCGCTTTTTGCGCGCCGGCCGGGCCGCGGCAGCCCGGCGGCGCTGAGAATCAGGCCATGTCCGCCGTCACCACTGCCCCGCCCGACCCTGCCGCCGGCACCGCCCCACCCCCCCAGGTGTTCACGGTGCTGAGCCAGTCGCGCGCGCAGCTGGAGCGCCAGGCCGAGCTGGGCGGCGCCCTGCGCCTGGCCCAGTGGCGCAACCGTGAAGATCACACCGGCTACGAGCGCCCCGGCCACCACACCCTGTCGGTTTACCTGCACGGCGGCCAGGATGTGCGCGTGATCGGCGAGCGCAGCCCGCAGGACGCGCCGCATGGCGAGCCGGGCACGTTTTGCATCCTGCCGGCCGAGCATGAATCGCAGTGGCAGATCGCCGGCCCGCTGCGCTTTGTGCACCTCTACCTGTCCGACAGCGCCTGGGCCCAGCGCATCGTCCGCCTGCTCGACGCCGAGCCGCGCGCCTACACCCTGGCCCCGCGCATCTTTGGCCAGGAACCGGCCCTGGCCCGCTGGGGCCGAGAGGTCAGCGCCCTCGACTGGGGCGACACAGCGCAGCGCCTGCAGGCCCACGAGCTCAGCGAAGCCGCGCTGGACCACCTGGTGCTGATGGCTGCCCAGCCCCATGCACGAGAACGCGCCCTGCACCTGGCCAAGGGCGGCCTGGCCCCGGCCGCACGCCGCCGCGTGCTGGACCAGATCGAGGCGCAATTGGCCGCCGGCCAGACCGAGGGCCTGAGCCTGGCCGAACTGGCGGCCGAGGCGAACCTGTCCGAGTTCCACTTCGCGCGCATGTTCCGCCCCAGCCTGGGCTGCAGCGTGCACGGCTGGATCAGCCAGCGCCGCAGCGCCCGCGCCCTGGCCCTGCTGCGCGAACGCCCCAGCCTGAGCCTGACCCAGGTCGCCGCCCACTGCGGCTACGCCAGCGCCAGCCACCTGAGCCGCAGCCTGAGGGCGGATCTGGGGGCGACGGCGGGGGAGTGGCGGCGGGCGGATCGGTGACGCGCGAGCCGCTCGTGGGCTGGCTCAGGCTGCCGAGGGTGCCCTCGCCGTAACTGGTGATGGTCGGTTGTTTGATGGGGTCATAGCCATAGCAGAGGGTCAGGTCTTGCCTTCAGGTTTAAGGCCTGACCCTCTTGCCCCGATGACCCTCTTGCCCCGACCCTCTTGCCCCCCGAGCACGGGAGCTTTTCACGAAGCAGAGGTCATGGTGCACGAACGGCTAGATCGAATCTCGCCACTGCAGCCTCCACCTGGCGCAGCAGTTCGATTTCATCAGGGCCTTCAGGGATATGAACCCAACCAACACAGCATCCCCGAACAAACTCGATGAAGTGAGCAGCAGATGTCTGGTTGTCACGCCGTGGAGGCAAGTTGTTTGACTTGCAAAACGCGTAGAACTGCTGTTCTTCCACTAGCCGGCTTTCAATCATCTCCGTCAAGGTCGCGATGTCAGACTCATCCGGGATGTTGCTCACGCCCAGGAACACATCCCTAGGAATTCCGCTCGCCCACACATCCGCTTGGATTTCCTTCCCGAAGTCTTGAGACAGCACACGTCCAGGCTTTGACCAGACTTCGTATTCATGAACTCTCTTCACGCCTAGCTCCCCTGCTTCTCCGGCTTTTCCTCCGGTGGTTGCTTCTTCTCAGGTTGTGGATATCTGATCTTGACATCGCGCTTCCCTGACGGTCTGTTGATATGCAGAGTTGCCGCTCCAGTAGTGGTTGACACGTGGGTGCCAGCGACGCTTCCATCAGGGAGTGTTTTTTGCCCGTTGGAGCCAGTCTCCCCGGGTAGCGCTTCCAAATCGGCCTCGGCATCACCGCCTGGCTTAACGAAATGTCCTTTTTTCCCACCCGCTTCAGGTGATAGGCCATCAACCAGCCCAGAGACAGCATCATCTGCCGCATTGCCGCCACTCTTGCCGTTTCCATCACCTGACTTGCTCTGATCGCCGTCGGGCTTGACGGCATTGAGCAACGCCCTGAAGCCATTCGCAATACTCCGCTCCCGGCCTTCACGTCCCGGCAACACGTAGTGGCCAACAACCCCAACAACGACTACCGGAATCGCAATCGCAATCGCCGCCTTGCCATCAGGGTCCTTGTACTTGTACGGGTTGTTGTTGACGTACGTATATCGTCCGAATCCCTTGCCTGAGTCGGCATCAGTGACGATCGGATCGACGGAGAGGAACCTGCCCGCGATGGGATCGTAATACCGCTGCTGCATGTACACGAGATCCGTCTCCGGATCATTCACATGCCCCGTGAAGCCAATGCTGCTGGTGTTCGGTCCCGGCTTGGTGCCCGCTGCCGTGAAGCCATAAGGCTCAAACCGCGTGCGGTTCATCAGGCCACCTGAGGCATTCGTGTGCGCCACCGGGCTGCCCAGGGCATCGGTGTGCACATACTGGGTCTGGTTGCCGGCGCTGGCCCACTCGGCAATCTGCTTGCCGCCCAGGTAGATATACGCCGTGCTGCCCGCCGGCCGGGGCCCGCCGCTGCTGGTGGCCCAGAGGATCTGGCCGGCCTGGCTATAGAGCTGCAAGCGGGTGCTGCCGTCGCTGCTGGCCACGCGGAAGCGGCGGCCGTGGCCGTCGTAGGTGTAGCCGCCGCCCAGGCTGGCGCTTCTGAGGCGGTTGCCCAGATCGAACGCAAAACTTTGGCCGTCCTTGCTGCTGATGTTGCCGCGGGCGTCGTAGCCGTAGTTGGTCTGGCTGCCGTTGGTGAAGATGCTGCTCAGGCGATTGCTGCCGTCGTAGTTCAGCGTGCTGCTGCGGCGGCCGACGGAGGCCGTGCGCAGATTGTCCACCGCGTCATACGTGTACGTGGCATTGCCCCAGACGCCCGGATCGTTGGCCGTCCACAGCCGGTCCAGATCGTCATACGTCATCGCACGACTGAACACCGCTTCCTGCTGATCGGCAATGGCAGTGACGTTGCCGTTGGCGTCGTAGCTGTACTGGTCTTGCATCACCCCGGCATCGCGGTTCACCAGGGGCAGGCCGCGCAGGTTCTGCGTCAGGCTGTGAATGATGCCGTTACCCAGGGCATTGGGCAGGTGGGTGCGTTCAAGCTTCGAGGCCAGAGAAAGGGCCAGGACTTTGTGCAGAGCTTGCATGCAACCGGGCAAAGGCATGGCCACAGAAACGCTGCAGCACCTGTCCGGGTTTGCTGAGATGACGCTCGAAGCCATGTTCCTTGGCACTCATGGCAGCGCAGATA
>JAIXSD010000631.1 GCA_027484885.1 Rubrivivax sp. | reverse complement strand
TGCGCTGGCCCGCTGGCCAGTGCCGGGCGCGAGCTGCGCGGCATGCTCAAGCTGGCCTGGAAGGAGCGCGCCGGCCGCCCCGGTTTTTCGGCCGCGCTGGAGGAGGTGGCTGCGGCCGCCGAGCAGGCCATCGAATGCCTGTCCACCGTGACCGAGCTCTCTCCCGATTTCCAGCGCCTGCATGAGCGCGCGGTGGCTCTGCGTGACCTGGCCGAGACCTTTGCGCAAGAACCTGATCCCGGCGATGTGCGCTGGATCGACCTCAGCCCCAATCAGGCGCGCCTGGTGCAGTCGCCGCTGGACATCCGCGAGGCCATGCAGGAGCAGCTGCAAGGCCCGCCCAAGGCCTGGATCTTCACCTCGGCCACCCTGGGTGAGGACGAGCGCCTGCGCTGGTTCACCGAGCCCACCGGCCTGGACGATGCCACGGTGCTGCGCGTGGGCAGCCCTTTCCATTACGAGGAGAACGCGCGGCTCTACGTGCCGCGCGGCTTCCCCAAGCCCAACGAGCCCGATCATGCACCCCAGGTGGCGGCCATGGCCTCACGCTGCGCACGCGCGTTGGGCGGGCGAACCTTTGTGCTGACCACCACCTTGCGCGCCCTGCAGACCATCGGCGATGGCTTGCGCGCTGCGTTTGAAGCCGAGGGCGATGACATCACCGTGCTGCAGCAGGGCGCGGCGCCCAAGCGGCTGCTGCTGCGCCAGTTTCTCGACAACCCGCGCGCGGTGCTGGTCGGCTCGGCCAGCTTCTGGGAGGGCATCGACGTGCCCGGCGACAAGCTGCAATGCGTGCTGATCGACAAGTTGCCCTTTCCGCCGCCCAACGACCCGCTGGTCGAAGCGCGCGTGCAGCGCCTGGAGGCGGCCGGCCGCAATGCCTTTGCCGAGTACTTCATTGCCGAGGCGGCGATCTCGCTCAAGCAAGGCGCCGGTCGCTTGATTCGTACCGAGCAGGATCGCGGTTTGCTGGTCGTGTGCGACCCGCGCATGGCCGGCATGAACTACGGCCGCCGCCTGCGTGCTGCCTTGCCGCCGATGACGCCGCTGGCGACCGAGGGCGAGGCGCTGGCCTGGCTGGGGCAATTGGCGGCAGAGCGCCTGCCCGACTGAGATACACGGCACAGGGCCGCCAGCCAATAAAAAACGCGTGCCATGGCACGCGTTTTTGTTGGGGAGCAGGGCTCAGCTTTGAGGCTTCACCAGAAGCGCCACCAGGCCTTCTTGCCGCCGTCGTAATTGCCGCTCAGGTAGGCGCTGTTGGGGAAGCTCTTCTCAAGCACGCGCTTGGCGTCGTCGCGCAGGGCCGGCAGGTCCAGCTTGTCGTAACTCTGGGTCATGATGAACAGGGCTTCCTCGGCGGCCGGGGCGCGCTGGAACTCTTGCACCGCTTGCTGGGCGCGGTTGGCCGCGGCCAGGTAGGCGCCGCGGTTGTAGTAGTAGCGCGCCACATGCACCTCGTACACCGCCAGGGTGTTGGTGATGTAGTCCACGCGCACGCGCGCTTCGGCGGCGTACTTGGAATCGGGGAACTGGTCGATCAGCTGCTTGAAAGCCAGCATGGCGTCGCGCGAGGCCTGCTGGTCCCGCTCGGCGATGTCCTGGTTGGCAAGGCGGCCGAACAGGCCCAGGTCTTCGTTGAAGTTGACCAGGCCCTTCATGTAGAGCGCGTAGTCCATGGCCGGGCTGGACGGGTTCAGCTTGATGAAGCGGTCCAGCGTGCTGACGGCTTGGGCGCGCTCACCGCTCTTGTGATAAGCCCAGGCCAGATCGAGCTGCGCCTGCTGCGCGACAATCGTGCCGGCGGCGCGGCCTTCGATGCGCTCCAGGCTCTTGATGGCGCGGTCGTAGCTGCCCGAACTGAGGTCGTCCTTGGCCTCTGCGTACAATTTGTCCAGGCTGGCCTGAGAATTCGGGTCGTCCTTGGGGGCTGACGAGCAGGCGGCCAAGGCCAGGGCGACCGCGGCCACGAAGCCGCTGCGCCAAGCCGCCGATGGAGCGGCCGCGGTTTGAACCTGGGGGAGCACCTTTTGGGGCATCTCTTGGAGTGAACGTGCTGACGAACCGTTCGATGCCCGCGCCGGGCGGCGCTCCACGCAATTTTCGATCATGATCCCTACAGGGCGGTGCTCATCACCGGCCCTCAGCTGAAGACGGAGCAACGATTATATGGTTCAGGCTCTGCCTGCAAGTCCGACCCTCGCCGCCATGGATGGCGACGATGAATGGGACGGCGAACAAGACCCCGCAGTAGCGGCAGACGAGACCGTCGAAGTGCGCGAGGCCCTGGTCGAGGCCGATTGGCACGGCCAGCGCCTGGACCGCTGGATGGTGCAACTGGCGCCTGAGTTTTCGCGCAATCACTTGCAGAGCTTGATCGAGCGCGGCTGCGTGCAGATCAACGGTCAGGCCGCCAGCAGCGCCTCGCGCAAGCTGCAGGCCGGCCAGCGTGTGCGGGTCGAGTTGCAGCCGACCGAAGAAAGTCGGGCCTTCCGTGCCGAGGCCTTGCCGCTGGACATCGTCTACGAGGATGAGCATCTGCTGGTCTTGAACAAGGCGGCCGGCATGGTGGTCCATCCGGCATCGGGCAATTGGACGGGCACGGTCATGAACGGCCTGCTCGCGCACCACCCGGCGGCCGCGGCTCTGCCTCGCGCCGGCATCGTGCATCGCCTCGACAAGGACACCAGCGGTCTGATGATGGTGGGCAAGAGCCGCGAGGCTGTGACGGCGCTGACGCGCATGATCGCTGCACGCGAGGTGCACCGCGAGTACGTGGCCCTGGCTTACGGTCGTGTTCCGGAAGAAATGACGGTCGACGCGCCGCTGCGCCGGGACCTGATTTCGCGCATCAAGATGGCCGTGCTGGCCACGGGCAAGCCCTCACGCACCGATGTTTACCTGCTCGGCATGGGCGAGCAGGGCGTGCGCCCCATCAGCGCCGTGCACTGCGTGCTGCACAGCGGACGCACCCACCAGATCCGCGTGCATCTGGCTTACAAGGGCTACCCCCTGGTCTCGGATGCGCTGTACGGCGGCGTGCCCGGCCTGGGCTTGACGCGTCAGGCGCTGCATGCGGCGCGGCTCTCGTTTGCCCACCCGGTCACGGGGGCGGCCTTGCAGTTTGAGGCGGCCTTGCCGGCCGATTTGGCGGCGGCTTGGGAGACTTTGGGTCTGCCGCCACCGAGCTTGGCCCCCCGTGTTTGATTGAGCGCGCTACAATCGGCGCTAGTTGATGACGCAGCGATGATGCGCGGGAGGCAGTCCCAGGCCCGCAAGGCGCGTCTCAAGCTTGGTGAGGTGGTGGCCGCCGGACTCGATGTCGATGCCGCCCGATCCGCCCGCCGCAAACCCAGCCCCGCCTTTCTTGTTGGCTTGAGTGGAAGCGCCGCCGAGGTATTCAATTCGGTGCCGCGTCCCATGCCGAGGCGCCGTGAGTGCGCCCCGCTGGCTTGCTGATGGAGTGGTGTCAGACGCAAGCGCCAAGCCCTGCAAGGCCCGGACGAATCAACACCCGCATGGAACGGGAACGATGACGAAAGTCAATGAACACACAGGATGCTAAGCGCGTCCTCGAGACCGCGCTGATTTGCGCCCAGCAGCCTTTGACGCTGCGCGAAATGCGCAGCCTGTTTGCCGATGCCGTCGGTCCCGACACCTTGCGTTCGGTGCTTGACGAGCTGTCGCGTGATTGGGAAGGCCGGGGCGTGGAGTTGGTGGCGGTGGCCAGCGGCTGGCGCTTCCAGAGCCGGCCCGAGATGCGCGAGTATCTCGACCGCATGCATCCCGAAAAACCGCAGCGTTACTCGCGGGCCGTGATGGAGACCTTGGCCATCATTGCCTACCGCCAGCCGGTGACGCGCGGCGATATTGAAGACATTCGCGGCGTGGTGGTCTCCACCCAGATCGTCAAGCAGCTCGAAGACCGGGCCTGGATTGAAGTGATCGGCTACCGCGAAGCGCCCGGGCGACCGGCGCTGTACGCGACCACGCAGCAGTTTTTGGACGACCTGGGCTTGAACAGCCTGGAGCAGCTGCCCGAACTGGAAGCCGGTCAGGCGCCGAGTGCGGCCGTGGCGGAAGCTGCCGGCTTGCAGGGCTTGCTGCTTGAGGCGGAGGCGGAAGCCGAGGCACCGCAAGCGATTGAATCCGAGGCGGCGCCAGAAGCCCATCTGGCAGTTGCTGAACCCACACCGTCGGCGGATGCCTCTGTGCAGCCTCCGGCAGAACCCGCGAAGATTTCTTCGATCCATTCCGCGCCTATCGGCAACGATATCGGCGCCTCTATTCCGGCCGAGCCGGACTCTCAGACTGACGCCGCCGAACCGGTGCAACCCGACGCATGAATTCCAACGAAACCGATTCCCAAGCCGATTCCGGCGCCCCTGCGATTGAACCTGGCAGTGAGGCCGCAGCGCCCAAGCGCAAGCGTGCGCCGGCCAAGTCCAAGGCGGCGGTGAGCGCCGACAGTGCGCCGGCAGCCGCCGAAGCCGTCGCCGATGCCGCCGCTGAAGCAGCACCGGTCAAGACGCGCGCTCCGCGCAAGACGGCGGCAAAGAAAGCCGTGGAAGCCGCGCCTGAAGTGAGCAGCGAAGCATCAGTGGCGGCCCCGGTTCCGGCCCCAGCTCTGGTTGAGGCCGAGGTGTCAGAGGCTGCGGCACCCAAGCGTCGCGCCCCGCGCAAGACCGCGGCCGCCAAGCTGGCCGAGACTTCTTCGTCTGAGGCTGTGGCGTCGGAGGCGGCCGCAGCGCCGGCCGAAGCCGCACCGGCGCCCGCCGCACGCAAGCCGGTGTTCACGCTGGCGCCGGAAGCTGAATCGACCCAAGCAGCCGAGCCGGTGGTGGAAGCCGCTGATGCTGCATCGGCTGAAGATGCGGGCGATTCGGCGGAAGCTGGCGAGCGCGGCGGTCGCAATCGCAACCGCCGTCGTGGCCGCAAGGAGCGTGGCGAGCGCGCGGAGCGTCCGGAGGGCGCGGTCGAGGGTGCCGAGCGCCCGCTGCGCGTGGCCGTGCAAGCGGTGGCCCCGGCCCCCGAGGTGCTGGCCGCTGTAGGCGAGCGCTTCGCCGAAGTGCTGGCCGGTGAATTCGACGGCAGCGAGGACGGCGAACTGCCCGATGCTGCGGCTGCGGTCCAGGACGAGGAAGAGGTCGACACCAAGCGTGTGCTGGCCGCCGAGCCCGATGCGCCCAAGCTGCAAAAAGTGCTGGCCCAGGCCGGCATTGGCTCGCGCCGCGACATCGAGGACATGATTGCCGACGGCAAGATCGAAGTGAACGGCGAAGTGGCCCACATCGGCCAGCGCATCTCCTTCGGCGACCAGGTTCGTGTGGCCGGCAAGCCGATCCGCGTTCGCATCTCGCCGCCGGCGCCGCGCATCCTGGCCTATCACAAGCCTGCCGGCGAAGTGGTCACCTTCAACGATCCGGAAGGTCGCCCCACCGTGTTCCGCCACCTGCCGCGCCTGCAGCAGGGCAAATGGCAATCGGTCGGCCGTCTGGACATCAACACCGAAGGCCTGCTGCTGTTCACCAACTCGGGTGAGCTGGCCAACCAACTGATGCATCCGCGCTTCGGCGTGGAGCGTGAGTACGCCGTGCGCGTGCTCGGCACCTTGCAGCCCGATCAAAAGGCGCGTCTGCTCGAGGGCGTGATCGTCGAAGGCCAGAAGGCTGCTTTCAAGAGCATTGAAGACGGTGGCGGCGAGGGCGTGAACCACTGGTACCGCGTGGTCATCACCGAAGGCCGCAACCGCGAAGTGCGCAAGCTCTTCGACACCGTGGGACTGACGGTCAGTCGCCTGATCCGCATCCGCTACGGCACCGTGGTGCTGCCGCGCGGTCTGAAGCGCTGCGTCTGGATCGAGTTGGGTGAAGACGATGTGAAGATCATCCGCCGCCTGGCTGGTGGTGAGCCGCAAGGCCGTGGCCGTGAGGATCGTGCTGAGCGCGGCCCCCGTGGCAACGATCGAGGCCATGACCGCGGCGAGGCGCGTGCCGATCGCGGTGAGCGTGGCGAACGCGGTGAGCAGCGCCCTGAGCGCGGTGGCGAGCGTGGCCGTAATGGCGGTGGAAACGGCGGTGGAAACGGCGGCGGCAACGGCAACAACCGCCGTGCCGATGGTCGCCAGGCCGGTGTCGGCCCGCGCCCCTCGCGTGGCCCCGAGGCGCGTGCGCCCGAGCGTGACCGCGAGCCGCCGCGCGCCCAGGAGCGCGATCGTGATCGCGACCTGGATCGCGGCGACGACGAGTTCGACGACTTCATCCCGCGCAATATCAACCCGCTGGAGCAGACCTTTGACCGCCGCTTTGCCGGCAACAAGGGTCGCGGTTTCCCGCAAGGCTTTGGTGCCGGCGGCAGCAGCAGCCAGGAGCCGCGTGGCGGCCAAGGCCGCGGCGGCGCCCGTGGCGGCAAGGGCGACGGCCCGCGCCAACCTGACCCGATGCAGACCTCGGTCGGTTATATCGGTGCGGACGCCTTCGTGCGCCGCAGCGGCCGGGGTGGTGGCGGTGGCGGCGGTCGTGGCGGCCAGCAAGGTGGCGGCAACGGCGGCGGTGGCCGCAGCGGCGGCGGCTTTGGTGGCCGCAAGCGCTGATTCAGCGTGCCGGATGGCGCGGTTTCAGGCCCGGCTCAGCCCGGGGCTGAAACCTCGCTGACACCGGCACACAGTACAATCGCGGGTTTTGCCAAGCCCTTAGATTTCAGGAGAAATACCATGGCGATCGAACGTACCCTTTCCATCATCAAGCCCGATGCCGTCGCCAAGAACGTGATCGGCCAAATCTACAGCCGCTTCGAAGCCGCTGGCCTGAAGATCGTGGCAGCCAAGATGGTGCACCTGTCGCGCGGCGAAGCCGAAGCCTTCTACGCTGTGCACAAGGCTCGCCCCTTCTTCAACGACCTGGTGAACTTCATGATCTCCGGTCCGGTCGTGATCTCGGCCCTGGAAGGCGAGAACGCCATCCTGAAGCACCGCGATCTGATGGGCGCCACCGACCCGAAGAAGGCTGAGAAGGGCACCATCCGTGCTGACTTCGCTGACAGCATCGATGCCAACGCCGTGCACGGTTCGGACGCTCCCGAAACCGCTGCCGTGGAAGTGGCATTCTTCTTCCCCGGCATGAATGTCTACAGCCGTTAATTCGGTCTGACGCCTCTTGTGCTGACAGCCTGGAGGCTGTGAGTTTGAGCTGTAAACCGCTTGCCGGCCTTCGGGCTTGCGGCGGTTTTTGCAAACCAGGGCGGCGCCATTTCGGGCCCGGCCCTGACGACAAGAGATAGAGGCAAGATCATGGACGCGGTCAACCTGCTTGGATTCGATCTGGAAGGCCTGGCTGCGTACTGCGAGCAGCTGGGGGAAAAGCGTTTTCGCGCCACCCAGCTGTTCCGCTGGATCCATCAAAAAGGTGCATCTGATTTCGTTCAGATGACCGACCTGGCCAAGTCGCTGCGCGACAAACTGGCCAACCGGGCGCATATTCAAGCGCTGCCGGTGATTTCTGAACACCGCTCCGCGGACGGCACGGTCAAATGGTTGTTTGACGTGGGCGCCGGCAATGCCGTGGAAGCCGTCTACATCCCCGAAACCGATCGCGGCACGCTCTGCGTGTCCAGCCAGGCCGGTTGCGCCGTGGGCTGCCGTTTTTGTTCCACCGGCCACCAGGGCTTCAGCCGCAACCTTGAGACCTGGGAAATCATTGCCCAGCTCTGGTATGCCGAGCACCAGCTGCGCCGCGACCTGGGCCGCGATGAGCGCATCATCTCCAATGTGGTGATGATGGGCATGGGCGAGCCCCTGCAGAACTACAACGCCCTGGTGCCGGCCCTGCGCATGATGCTGGACGACCATGGCTATGGCCTCTCGCGCCGCCGCGTGACGGTCTCGACCTCGGGCGTGGTGCCCATGATCGACCGCCTGCGCGAGGACTGCCCGGTGGCCCTGGCCGTGTCCCTGCATGCGCCGACCGACCCGCTGCGCGA
>JAIXSD010000739.1 GCA_027484885.1 Rubrivivax sp. | reverse complement strand
CTCGGCTGTCGATGCGGTAGGGGAACTCGAGGGCCATCGCTGCCAATCCTCACTCAGAGTGCCGACGCGCGCAGCTGCGTCATGGCGATGATCAAGGGCGTGCCCGTGGGCGCGCAGACGGAGCTGCTGGACTGCAGCACCAGCGGCTGGCCGCCAGCCAGCACCCGCGTGCTGCCGCTGAGCCATTGGCCGGTGACGCAAGGGCCGTTGCCGGCGCTGGGCGGCGGCATAGAGCAGCCCGCCACCAGATAAGGCGCGGCGATGGTGACCACCGGCTGGCCCGAGACCAGCACACGCGGGAAGGGCACGCTGGGGTTGGCCTGGCCGCCGTGCGAGCACAGCACCGTGGCGCCGACATGAACGATGAAGCCTGGCATGGTGGGTGAGCTCCTGCTGCGCTCAGATCACCGTCAAGGCGCCGGCGTTGATGTTGACGCTGGGGCCATTGAGCATGATGGTGGCGCCCTGGCCGTTGCTGATGGTGATGCCCAGCTCGTTGATCGAGATCAGGGCGCCCGCGGTGGTCTTGAGCAGGATGCCTCCGGCCGGGCCGGGCAGGTCAGAAATCATCAAGGCGTTCTGGTTGCCGGTCTGCAGCACGATGCTGGGTGAGACCGGCAGACCGGCCAGGGCCAGGGCCGGCACATCGGCTGCGCTGCCCCAGAAACCACCGACCCAGACCGGGTGGTCGGGGTCACCCTGCTCGAACTCGACCCAGACCCCGGCGCCGATCTGCGGCAGGCAGAACAAGCCGGCCTGCTTGCCGGTGAAGGGCACGCAGGCCATGGCCCAGCTGGAGAGGCCCAGGCCCATGACATCGGGCACCTGCACCTGCAGGCGGCCCATCTGCATGGGGTCGATGTTGTTGAGCACCACACCGCGGTACTTGCCGTAGTACTTGCCTTCGCTGCTCATGGGGGCACCATCGGAAGGGTTGAGATGAGACCGTTGCGGGTCAGGGTGAAGTTCTGCTTGAACTCGCCGGGCTTGAAACTGCTGGTGACCGATTTGACGTAGTACATGCCGTCAAAAGCCACGCCGGCGCCGCGCACGCCGACCAGCTCGCGCGCTCGAAGCACGGTGCCATAGCGCAGCACATCGACGGAGCCCGTGGCCTGCACCACATCGGCCGAGCCGGCCGCCGCCGCCATGCCTTTGGACAGCGCGGCCATGGGCGAGAGCTTGGCCGTGTCACTCATCAGATTGATGGACTTGGGCAGGGACTGCAGCAGACCCAGCGGTGGGTTGAGCAGGCTGACATCGGGAATCGGCAGCGGGATCGGAAACTTGGTCAGCGAGTTCTGAATGAAGACCACGGGCATGGCCTTCTTGGAGTGGTCGATGCTGAAGTTCAGCGACTCGACATTGCTGTGTGCATCCATGCCCAGATTGAGCGCCGGCTGGGGCAGGCCAATCTTGATCTCAGGGCCCCAGTAGGCGGTGTTCATGCCCGGCGCCGGGCCAGGCACGATGTAGAAGACATGGCCGGCATCCTTGGCCAGCTTTTCAAGATAAGCCAGGTCGGTGCCCTGGTGGGTGGGGATCTTCTCCACCGGCACCGGCACATCGTTGAAAACCTGGGGGATGACCAGGGGCACCATGCCGAACATGGCGTACTTGGCCACGATCAGGGCCACGCGGGCTTCGGCCGGCATGGCGGGGTAAGGCAGGCCGTTGAACTGCTGCTGATCCATGGCCACCGACAGGTCTTCGCCGGTGATGGTCAGGGTGCTGACGCCGGGCTCGTTGGAGCCGCTGATCTCCTGCTTGGTGATCAGCCCGTCCATCAGCACGCGCGGCAGGCTGTTGATGGTCAGCACGATCAGCACGCGCAGCCAAGGCACCTGGCCCCCGGCCAGCACCAGCAAGGTGTGCAGGGGCGAGCGGTTCTCGATGGCAAAGCTGATCTGGAAGCCGCTGCGCGAGCCGGCCGCCGAAGTCACCTGGAAGCTCTGCAAAGCCTCCATCACCGGCTGCGGCACGGGCACCGGCACCGCCGGCCCGACCAGCAGGGTGACATGCATGCCTTTAAGCACCGCCTGTTCCTCCCCAGCCGCCTGATCCGCCCGTGCCACCTCCCATGCCCTCGGGCAGGGTCAGGCGGATGCGGCGGCCAATCTCCTCCAGATCGCGCGCGTCAAGATCGCCGTTGGCATCGGGCAAACGCCAGAACTGCTCGGGGTCGCCCAGCACGGCGGCGGCCATGCGGTCGATGTGATCGCCCTCCACCACCCGGTATTCCTGAAAACTGACAAAGCGCGACGGGTCGGGCACGAAGCGGCGCCGCAAATAGACCACGGTGCGGCCGTCGGCCTCGCTCCACTCGGCGGTTTCGATGCCGTGATAGCGGCTGTTGGGCGGGAAGCGGGGATCGCTGCTCATGTTCAGGGGCTCCGGTTCAGAACAAGGCGCTCAGGCCCAGGCTGGATAGCGAGGCGCTGGAGGCCTGGCGGGCCAGGCGCTCGCGGCCCTGGTGATAAACCATGTAGAGGTGGCCGGCCTTGCTGCCAAAGCCCAGGTCGTTGATATTGAGCACCCGCATGCCCAGCGAGACGCGCGCGCGGATGGGGTTGAGCTGGGCGTCAAAGGCCTCCTCGACGATGGAGAAATCGGTGATGCGCACCGGCACCACCCGCTCCTTGCTCCACACAAACAGCGGCAGCGGCGCCTCCACCGGCGCGATCTCCAGCGTGCCGACGCTGGCCAGGGCGTTGTTGCGGATCAGGGTGCCGCTGTCGGGGTAGACCATCACCTCGAGCGCAGCCAGTTGCGCATGCAGGCCCACCTCGACCACGGCGGCATGCTGGTCGGGCGCGGCCAGCTGGTCGGTGGCGTCGATGTCGGCATCGAGCTTCAAGGTCTCGATCGGCGGGCCCTTGAGCCGCAGCGGCTGGCTCAGCGCCGTGCTGCTGCCGGCGCCCTGGGGCGTCAGGGAACGGGTCAGCAGATCGGGGTTGTACTGCAGGGCGATCACGCGCTGCACCGCACCGCTGGACGGGTCGATCAAGATGATGCCGCCCTTGAGCAGCTTGGGCGAGCGGGTCAGGCCGGTCACTTTTCCTTCTCCTCGCTGCTGGCGGCACCGAACAAATTGCCGAGCATTTTTTGCGTGTCGAGCTTGAACTCGGTGGGCTCGGGCTGGATGTCCGAGAGCTTGGGCATGCGAAAGCCCTCGACGCTGTCGTAATGCAAGGGCATGCGCACGCCCAGGCTCAGGCCGGTGTCGAACTTGGCCTCCTTGAGCGTCCACACCTTTTCGGTGCTGACCTTGAAGACCGAGACGCCGGCCTCGGCAAACACCTTGGCCTTGAGTGCCGCACCGAGCTCGATGCTGCCGCCGATGTAGGCGCTGGCATCGACGCTGAAACGGTCCTTGGCATAAGCGATCTCG
Organism: Rubrivivax sp.; assembly: GCA_027484885.1. Lineage (GTDB taxonomy): Bacteria > Pseudomonadota > Gammaproteobacteria > Burkholderiales > Burkholderiaceae_C > Paucibacter_A. Next base: position 923 of record JAIXSD010000739.1, on the reverse strand, counting down.
CCGCCCAGCTCGGCCTTGCCCTTGAGCCCCGCGCGCGCCTCGACGCTGAGCCCGCCGCCGACATTGCCGATGAAGGCATCGAGCACCACATTGGCGCCCACCGTGCCGGTGATGCCGCCACCGGCCGGGATGCTGGCCTTGGCCTTCATGCTGAAGGCAAAGTCCGGGTCGGGCTCGAAGGGGCTGAACTTGACCGTGGCCTTGATGCCGGTGAGCACGCCCGGGCCCACGTAGTAGTAATAGCCCAGGCCACCGTAGAGCTCGACCTTGAGTCCGATGGGGCCGATGGACGCGCCCGGGATGGGGATGCTGCCCGAGGCACTGAACAGGCTCTTGGGCGTCTCGTCCTTGGGGAAGCGCGGGAACAGGGTGATGTCGGGGAAGCTCAGCTCGCCGTCAAAGGTGATCTTCTGCTTCTCGTCGATGATGATGGCGGCCGAGGCCACCATGTCTTTCTTGATCTCGTAGCTGAGCTTGCCGCTGCCGGTGAGGGTCTGGTTGGGGTGGAGCTTGACGTCAATGGAGCCCTTGGCGCGGCCCTTGTCGATCTTGATATTGCCGTCGCCGTAGACCTTTTCCTTGCCGCCCTGGTTCTCGTAGGTGGCGCTGATGGTGCCGTCCAGGCCGGAGAAGGCGATGCCGGTGCTGCCGGTGGCGCGGAAGAGATCGCCGTCGACCGAGAGCTTGGCGTCGATGGGTTTCAGGTACTTGCTCTTGGTCTCGATGCGGCCGCGGCCCGAGTAGCTGAAGCGGTCGTTGGCGTACTTGACCTCGAGCGCCGCCGGGTTCTTGCCGGGCAGCTCCAGGTCGACCCGGCCGTTGGCATCGAGCTTGCCGTTCTTCAGGCTGACATCGACCGCGCCGCCAGTGACAAAAGGCAGCTTGAGCTTGCTGGCCTCGACCTTGGCGCCGCCGCTCCACTG
>JAIXSD010000138.1 GCA_027484885.1 Rubrivivax sp. | reverse complement strand
GGCGGCACCTGGTCGGGCAGCAGGCCGATGGTGTGGCCTTGGCGCAGGGCGCGGATCATTTGCCGCACGCCGGCCAGATTGGCCGGCGCCGTCTCCAGGCCCGGGCGGCCCCGCGAGCCATCCACCACCTCGCGCAGCCAGGCCTGGCGGGCCGGGCGGAACAGCACGGTGATCGGGGCCTGGGCGCTTTCGGCAAATCGCTCGGCATAGGCCTGGGCGCAGATCTCGAAGCAGGCCAGGTGCGGCGTCATCAGCACCAGGCCGCGCCGGTCCTGCAAGGCCTGCTCGATCAGCTCGGCGCCGTCCCAGCGCACCCGCTCGCCGAGCGGCGTGCCCGGCGGGCGCAGCCAGAGCCAGGGCAGCTCGGCAATCATGCGCCCCGCCGCCGCCACGCCGCCACGCACGGCCGGCCAAGCCAGGCCGGCCTGGGCCACATTGGCGCGGTAGCGGCGCCGGTAGGTCGGGGAAGCCCAGAAGGTCAGCCAGCCCGCCAGCGCACCGACGGCATGAAGCAGACGCAAGGGACATTTCGAGAGGAAGCGCAATAGCAGGAACATATTTCTATAATCAGCACATCGCCGAGTTACTGAACAACTTGCGGGGCGATGCGGGCTTTATTCATGTGATTGAAGTCCCGCCGGGCAGCGATGCTCAACAAATGCTGCTAAAGCGTTCGCCGCGTCTCCAAACCAGACAGTCCGGCAACGCCGTCGAACTATCAAAGGAGTGTAAAAGTGGCGAACGATTTTCTCTTTACTTCGGAATCGGTGTCTGAAGGTCACCCGGACAAGGTGGCCGACCAGATCTCTGACGCGATTCTCGACGCAATCTTCACCCAAGATCCCTTGTCGCGCGTGGCAGCCGAAACCCTGACCAACACCGGTCTGGTGGTGCTGGCCGGTGAAATCACCACCAATGCCCATGTGGACTACATCCAGGTGGCGCGCGACACCATCAAGCGCATCGGCTACGACAACACCGAGTACGGCATCGACTACAAGGGTTGCGCCGTGCTGGTGGCCTATGACAAGCAGTCGAACGACATCGCCCAAGGCGTGGACCGCGCCAGCGACGACCACCTGAACATCGGTGCCGGCGACCAGGGCCTGATGTTCGGCTACGCATGCGATGAAACGCCCGAGCTGATGCCAGCGCCGATTTACTACGCCCACCGCCTGGTCGAGCGCCAGGCCCAGATGCGCAAGGACGGCCGTCTACCCTTCCTGCGCCCGGACGCCAAGAGCCAGGTGACCATGCGCTATGTGGACGGCAAGCCGCACAGCATCGACACCGTGGTGCTGTCCAGCCAGCACGCTCCCGAGATGAGCGACGGCGCCAAGATGAAGCCCGAGTTCATCGAGGCGGTGATCGAGGAGATCATCAAACCGGTGCTGCCCAAGGAATGGCTGAAGGACACGAAGTACCTGATCAACCCGACCGGTCGTTTCGTCATCGGCGGCCCGCAAGGTGATTGCGGCTTGACCGGCCGCAAGATCATCGTCGACACCTACGGCGGCGCCTGCCCGCACGGCGGCGGCGCGTTCTCGGGCAAGGACCCGAGCAAGGTCGACCGCTCCGCCGCGTATGCTGCCCGTTATGTGGCCAAGAACATCGTCGCCGCCGGTCTGGCGCGCCAGTGCCAGATCCAGGTGGCCTACGCCATCGGCGTGGCCCGCCCGATGAATGTGACGGTCTACACCGAAGGCACCGGCGTGATCAGCGACGAGAAGATCGCCGCCCTGGTCAACGAGCACTTCGACCTGCGTCCCAAGGGCATCATCCAGATGCTGGACCTGCTGCGCCCCATCTACGCCAAGACCGCCGCCTACGGCCACTTCGGCCGCGAAGAGCCGGAGTTCACGTGGGAGCGAACCGATAAGGCTGCAGCACTGCGTGCTGCAGCTGGGCTGTAAGCCCACCTCGCGCCAGCGAGACATGGGTTCGCGGGCGATGCTCATGTTGCGCGGCAACGTGAGCAGAGACCAACGGACCGACAAGGCTCAGGCGCTGCGTGCAGCGGCAGGGCTTTGAAGCCCTGCGTTTGCGCCAGCAAACCCTGAGGCTTGGGGCTTTGCTCACATCGCGCAGCGATGTGAGCAAAGACCACAAGGCTGCAGCACTGCGTGCAGCGGCTGGCCTGTAAACGCCCGCTGACGTCGATCCAACAAAAAGGCCGCTCCGGCATCCCGGAGCGGCCTTTTTTGTGAGCTGCGAGCTCTAGCTCAAGCCACAGAACTTCTTAAAAGGCGCCAGCACCGCGTCGCCGCGGAAGGGCTTGACGATCCAGCCGGTCACGCCGACATCCTTGCCACGCGAGCGCATGGCGGGGTTGTCTTCGGTGGTGAGCATGATGATGCGCACATCCTTGTTGCCCAGCTCCTTGCGGATCTTCTCGGCCATGGTCAGGCCGTCCATATTGGGCATGTTGACATCACTGACGATGAGCTTGATGCCAGGGTCGCTGCGCAGCTGCAGCAGGCCATCGCGGCCATCGGTGGCCACGGCGACCTGAAAGCCGTTCTGGCTCAGGTAACCGGCCACGATTTCGCGCATGGTGTTGGAGTCGTCAACCACCAGAACATTCGCCATCTTGTTTCCTCCTCGCGCCAACCTCGAGGGTCACGCTGGGCTTGATTGATTGATTGAGTAAGTGAATAGCTGGGCTCGAACTGTGGCCGCGCTCAAAAGAGCTCCAGCTCGCCGGTGGGGCCGACCTCGGGCGCCTCGGCATCGAACTCGGCGAACTCATCGGGCGACCAGTGCAGATTGAAGATGAAGCGCTGCACGATCATCAGCGGCGGCAAGCCCGGCCGGAAAGGATCGGACAACTGGTAGCGGATGCACAGCTGCGGGTCCTGCGAGCCAAACGAGATGTATTTGTGCTCGTGGTTGATGACGATGGGCACCTGAGTCTGCTGGTTGGCAAAGGCCTTGGGCGGGATGTAGCGGTTCTTGAAGGCGCCCCAGATCAGGTTGGTGGTCTCGCCCAGCATATGGTTGAGCTCGCGGAAGTTCAGGTCACCGCCAATGCCGGCGTAGCTGAAGCCCTGGATCAGGCCCTGGCGCAGCGCGCTCTCCTCGGTCTGCAGCATCATGTAGCCGCGGCACCAGGTGCTCTCGATGGCGATCAGGGTGGACACCTCGCCGTGGATGATGCGGTCATGCACCACATAGGGCGACTCGGACACCACCAGGGCATTGGGAAACATGGCGGCCAGGGCCGAGCGGGTCAGCTCGACGATGCCGTAGACCAGGCGGGTCGGATAGCGCAGGCTGAAGATCGAGTATTCGACCGCAGCCTTGAGGTGATCCAAGTCGCCGGTGTTCCAGCGGTGGCGCACCACTTTTTCTTCCTCGGGCGTGAGCGGCCGGTCGGTGGTGCGGCGCAAAAAAATGGGCAGCTCGGGCCGCAGCTTGTGGATGGCGCGGGCCAGGTGCAGGCCGTCCTCGCCCTCGCACGGCAGGTCTTCCGCCAGCAGCACCCCGCCGAGGTCCTTGTTCTGGGCCAGGGTGGCCAAGGCATCGGCTGAAGAACGGGGGAAGGCCATCAGGCCCACGGACTGGCAAAACTCGGTCAG
>JAIXSD010000069.1 GCA_027484885.1 Rubrivivax sp. | reverse complement strand
GAGCTGGAGCCGCGCCAGGCCTTGTGGGCCTACAGCCGGCCGGGCTACGGCGACAGCACGGCGGCTACCGGCAGCCGCGACCCCTGCACCGTGGCCGAGGAGCTGCACGCCCTGCTGCAGCGGGCGCAGCAGCGGCCACCTTATCTGCTGGTCGGTCATTCGATTGGCGGCCTGTACCAGTACGCATTTGCCAAGCTTTATCCCCAGGAGGTGGCCGGCCTGCTCCTGATCGACCCCACCCACCCGCGCCACTGGCCTCTGCTGCAAGAGCGCACACCGGCCCTGGCCGCCAGCCTCAAGATTCTGCGGACCACGGCCTTCAGCAGCGCCATGCGCCAGGAGTTCGATGGCCAGAACGTCTGTCTTGAGCGCCTGGCCGCGCTGCCGGCCCCGGTGGCGCCGATGACGCTGCTGGCGCGCAGCCGCTTTGGTCTCGCCGAGCCGGCCGCTTTCCAGAGCCTGGTGCGCGAGCTGGAGGGGGACTGGTCTCGCTTGCTGCCGGGCCTGCAGCGCCAGGAGGTGGCTGCGGCCGGGCACTACATCCACCACGACCAGCCCCGTGTGGTGAACGAGGCCTTGCGCCAGCTTTTGATGCCTCGCGCCGGGCGCCTCGAAGCCGCCCGGCCTTGATGGCCATGGTGATCGGTCGTGCCTGGCTTATGCTGGCGACGCGCCCGGGTGCGCAGCTCGGCGCCTTGATGGGCGCCGGAACAGTCACAGGATTCCTCCATGCTGCAGCTCTACATCGCCAACAAGAACTACTCGTCCTGGTCGCTGCGACCCTGGCTGCTGCTGAAACAGCTGCAGCTGCCTTTTGAAGAGCGCTTGGTGGTGTTCGGCCGGGCGCCGGGCAGCGCCGGGGACTACCGCTTGTTCTCGCCGAGCGGCCGCGTGCCCTGCCTGCATCACGAGGGCCTGACGGTCTGGGATTCTTTGGCCATCGTCGAGTACCTGGCCGAGCTGGACCCGCTGGTCTGGCCGCAGGACCGCGCGGCGCGCGCCTGGGCGCGCAGCGCCTGCGCCGAGATGCACGCCGGCTTCCAGCGCCTGCGCGATGTTTGCACCATGAACTGCGGCTTGCGGGTGCAAGTCGGCGATTGGTCGCCCGCCTTGCGGGCCGATTGGCAGCGCATCGAGGCCTTGTGGCTGGAGGGTTTGATGCGCTTCGGCGGCCCCTACCTGGCCGGGCCCGAGTTCACGGCCGTGGATGCTTTCTTTGCGCCGGTGGCCTTTCGGGTGCAGAGCTATGCCCCGGCCTTGGGCGAGGCCGCGCAGGCCTATGCCCGGCGCTTGTTGAACCTGCCGGCCATGCAGGACTGGTACCGCGCGGCCCTGGCGGAGACCTGGCGCGATGAAGCGCATGAGGCCGAGGCCCGGGCGGCAGGCGTCTGGCTGCAGGATTTGCGAGCGCCGGTGCCCGCTTGAAACTTGGGACGCCCAGAATCTGGGACGATGCGGGTCTGACCTTCCAGCCAGGAGCCCTGTCCCCGTGAGTGTTTCCACGCCGCCGCCCAGCCCCTCTGTCACGCCCGTCGCCACACCTTTGGACCGTCCCGATCTGGAACAGTTTGCGCGCGAAGAGGGCAGTTTCCCGCTCGCCTTCATCCGCGCTCTGGCTGCGCTGGCCGCAGCCGATGGCTTTGTCACGCTGGGCGAGTTCGAGCGGGTGTCGGCCCTGGCTGCCCGCTTGCAGGATTCAGCCCTGGGCGCCCACGCGGCCTTGCGGGCGCTGGAGTCGCCGGGTGAGCAAAAGCTCGCCTTCGCCCAGCTCAAGCGCGCCAGCGCCGAGCTGCCCGAGGCGCAGCGCCGCCAGGCCTTTCTCGATGCCCAGCCCCTGCTGCAGCTGCAGGGCGAGCAGGCCCACAAGTTTGCGCAGGAGCTGGCGCAAGCCTTGCTGCTGCCCAGCCAGGAGGTGTCACGCCTCGCCGAGGCGGTGGGGCCGGCGCCTTCGCTGTGGAAAACCGTCAGCCGCCAATCGGCCCGGCTGTTCGGCGGCCGGCCTTTGTTGCCGGCGGCGCAGACGGCGGCGCGGCTGTCGGGTGACATCGATCTGGCCCTGGGCGTGGGCCGTTACCTGGACGGCGCCAGCAGCGAGCAGGTCTTGCAACAGGGCATGAGCTCCAGCCTGACCGTGCTGGCACGGCGACTCAGCGAGTTCGAGCGCGGCCTGCAGGCGCCGCCGCCGGAGGCCGGTTCGGCCGCCGCTTACGCCCAGCGGGTGGAGCAGCTGTTCCAGCAAGTGGGCCAGCGCATCGCCATGGTGGAGGCGCGCATTGCGCATGAGAAGCGCAGCTTCGAAGAGGACTTTGAAGAGCTGATCCACGACGCCGGCAATGCCGTCGAGCTGCAGATGCTCGAGCGCCTGCGCACGGACGACTGGACCGAGCACAAGGTCTGGGCCGAGATGGCCCGCTCGACCTTTGCCAAAGAGCTGGAGCGCCGCCTGGACCGCGCCGCCCGCCGCCAGGAGGGGCAGCTGCGCCTGCTGAAGGAAGAGCTGCGCCTGTTCCGCGAGGAGTTCAGCCTGGTCCACGCCAGCGTGCTGGAGCGCCCGCACCACAGCCAGCTGCGCCGCCTGATGCCGGCCCTGCAGATCAGCACGCGGCTCAAGAACTCCACCGAGAGCGCGGCCGAGCTGACCCTGGGCGCCGGCGCGGTGGCCGCCGCCGGCACGGGCGCCGCGGTCTATGCCCTGGGTGCAGCCGCTGTGCTGCCGGTGATCGCGCCAGTGGCGCCGTTTGCAGGCGGCGCCTTGCTGGTGGCCGGCCTGCTCAAGTGGATGATGGACAAAAGCGGCCGCAAGGACGAAGAGCTGCGCCACAAGCGCGAGGCTTTTGAGGCGGCGCTGCGCGAGCGCCTGACGGCCATGCGCACTGACAGCTTCGCCCAGCTCGACACCCTGGGCCAGGAGTTCCGCGCCAGCGCCAATGCCTTGCTGCGGCCCCTGCTGCTGGAGGCCGAAGCGGCGCGCCAGCTGCCCGAGACCGAGCGCCGGGTGGCGCAGCGCGTGATCCTGGACACGCGCCAGGCCCTGCAGTCCCTGGGGGCGCCGGAGGTTTGAGCCGGCGCGCGTCGGCGCCGGTTCAACCCCAGATGTCGGCCTCGGTCCAGCCCAGGGCGCGGAACTCTTCAGCGCGCAGATTCGCCTCGCCCGCACAGAAAAACTCGTCCAGCTGCGGCGGCTTGATGGCGGTGCCGGCCAGCATGGCGTGGACTTGGCCGCGGTGGTGGATCTGGTGTTGGAACAGATGGGCGAGCAGGCGCGTGCGGCTGTCCTGCTGCGCGCCCGCCGGCCGGGCGATGGTGACGATGCGGCCCAGATCGCGGTCGCGCTGGGCCGCGCAGTAGGCCCGCAGGCGCTGGTCCACGGCCGCCTGCTCGCGCTGCAGCTCGGCGGCGGTCTGAAACGGCTGGGCCACGGCAAAGAACTGGTAGCAGTCGGGGTGCGGCGCGTCGCCGGCCAGCTCGCGCTCCAGCGCGTCGACATAAAACCAGTCCACGCAGAGGTTGTGGTTCAGCGTGGCCAGGATGCTGGGGAAGAAGTTGCAACGGGTCGCTTGCAGCTCCGCCTGGCTCAGCTGGGCGCAGGCCGCCAGCAGGCGGTGATTGGCCCAGGCATTGTTGTAGGCCATGCTGAGCAGATGGTGGGCCAGCGGGTCGGTGGCAGACGTGGGTGTCATGGCCACCCCCTCACGCCATGGGCGTGCACAGCTCCACCAGGCTGCCATCGGGGCAGCGCACATAGGCCACCGTTTGGCCCCAGGGCTTGGTGACCGGTTCTTTCAGCGGCGTGGCACCGGCGGCTACCGCGCGGGCGAAGGCGGCGGGCACGTCGTTGGTGCTGAAACCGATCTCCATGCCCAGCGGCCGGGCGCTCTCGGCCGCCACCACATAGGGCTGGCCGACGCTGTCCAGTGCGGTTTCGTGGTCGACAAAGGCCAGGGCGGTGGCGCCGGTGTTCAGCTCGCCGTAGGCGCCCGATTCATGCAGGAAGCGGCGCTTCAGGCCGAAGGCGGCCTCGAAAAAGGCCAGGGAAGCGGGCACATCGGCCACGTAAACGATGGTGTAGGCATAGTTCATGCGAGGGTCTCCAGCATTGCGTGTGGATGGGGTGGGGGTGATGGCTGCGGTGCATCTTGCCTGCCCGCTGCTGACATCGACTGTCAGCAGTTAGGGGGGGAGGGGGCCCGGTGGCGGTTTTCACAGCCCGGTCGTCATGGCCGGGCTGCTTCCTTGTGGCAGCATGGGTGCCTGCGCACGGCGCTTCGGCCGCCGTGGGCGCATCACAAGAAGATGATGATGGGATCAGCGTGAGCAGCATGGACAGCGAAGAACGACGAGAGCCAGGCCAGCAGGCCGGCACGGGAGGGGACGGGGAGTCGCAAGGGATGAGCGGCGAGCGCCGCCG
>JAIXSD010000334.1 GCA_027484885.1 Rubrivivax sp. | reverse complement strand
TGTGCGCCAGGCGCGAGCGCCGGTGGGCCACGCCGTACAAGCCCTGGGGCTGCCTGGCCACTGCCGCCTGAGCCTCAGCATCTGCCCACCTTGCGTGTGTCGAGTGCGCCATGAGCACACTATCCGCACGCCATCAGCACGCCACATGGCGGCCCCATAATGCGCCGCCATGGAACTGCTCACCTTCTTGATCGACTTCATCGTCCATGTGGACAAACACATTGCCGCCTTCGTGGCCAGCTATGGCGCCTGGGTCTATGCGCTGCTGTTTTTGATCCTGTTCGTGGAGACCGGCGTCGTGGTGATGCCTTTTCTTCCAGGCGACTCGCTGCTGTTTGTCGTCGGGGCCTTGTGCGGTGCAGGCCTGATCAGCCTGCCTCTGGTCTTGGTGGTCATGCTGGTGGCCGCCATTCTTGGCGATCAGTGCAATTACATGATCGGCCGCTACTTTGGGCCCAAGGTGTTTCAGTGGGAGCAGTCGCGCTTTTTCAACCGCCGCGCCTTCGATGCGGCCCATGCGTTTTACGAGCGCCACGGTGGCATCACCATCGTGCTGGCGCGCTTCATGCCTTTTGTGCGCACCTTTGCGCCCTTTGTGGCCGGCGTGGCGGCCATGAGCCGGGCCAAGTTCAGCGCCTACAACATCATCGGCGCCCTGATCTGGGTGCTGGGCATCACCTTGCTGGGCTATGCCTTTGGCAACCTCGCCTGGGTGCAGGCCAATTTCTCCAAGATCATCTGGGCCATGATCCTGATCCCCGGCGTGCTGGCCATTGCCGGTGGCCTCCGCGCCAAGAAAACGCCACCGCAGGCGTCCTGAGCGCCCCGCCGCGGCCAGCTGCGCCGCGGTGAATTCTTGCCCCTCGATTGACCCGGTAGACCTCTTACGGCAGGCTGACGCAGCCCGTCCGGACTTACCTGTACGTGAAGCCACGTAGTGGCAGGGCCGGCGGCTCTGGCATTGTCTGCACCTGTGGGATGGCGCGCCTGCCGCACGGCAGCGTCCTTGCCTCCCGCCGCAGTCCTACGCAGCATCACACATCGAGAGGCAAGCATGACGACGATCCCCAAGACAGCAACGCGCGCATTGAGCATGGTGGCCTGGGCTGCGGCCCTGAGCCTGGGCTCCACGGCCTGGGCGGCCGACCCGATCAAGATCGGTGTGTCTGGCCCCTTCACCGGCGGTTCTTCGTCCATGGGCGTCAGCATGCGCGATGGCGTGCGACTGGCCGCGGATGAGATCAACAAATCGGGCGGCGTTCTGGGCCGGCAGATCCAGCTGGTCGAGCGTGACGACGAAGCCAAGAACGAGCGCGGCGTGCAGATCGCCCAGGAGCTGATCAACAAGGAAAAAGTCGTGGCCACCGTGGGCTACATCAACACCGGTGTGGCCCTGGCCTCGCAGCGCTTCTACCAGGACGCCAAGATCCCGGTCATGAACAATGTGGCGACCGGCTCCCTGATCACCCGTCAGTTCGACAGCCAGCCTGAGAACTACATCTTCCGCAACGCCGCCCATGACAGCATCCAGGCGCCGATGATTGTGGAAGAGGCAATTGTCCGCCGTGGTTTCAAGAAGGTGGCCATCCTCGCTGACTCCACCAACTACGGCCAGCTCGGCCGAGCCGACCTGGAGAAGGCGTTGGAGCTCAAAGGCGTCAAGCCGGTGGCGATCGAGAAGTTCAACATCAAGGACGTCGACATGACGGCCCAGTTGCTCAAGGCCAAGGAGGCCGGCGCCGAGGCGGTGCTGACCTACGGCATTGGGCCCGAGCTGGCCCAGATCGCCAACGGCATGACCAAGCTGGGCTGGAAGGTGCCGATGATCGGCAGCTGGACCTTGTCCATGGCCAACTACATCGACAACGCCGGCCCGGGCGGTGAAGGCGCCCGCATGCCGCAGACCTTCATCCAGGAGCCGACGACGCCCAAGCGTCAGAGCTTCATCATCAACTACCTCAAGACCTTCAACCCCAAGAATGCCCGCATCGACTCGCCGGTGTCGGCCGCGCAGGGCTATGACTCGATTTACCTGTTGGCCGCGGCGATCAAGCAAGCTGGCGGCACCGAAGGCCCCAAGATCAAGGCCGCTCTCGAGGACCTGAAGGCACCGGTGGAAGGCGTGGTCACCACCTACAACAAGCCCTTCACCAAGACCGACCACGAGGCCATCACCGCCAACATCCCGGTGTTCGGCGAGGTCAAGGGTCAGCGCGTGGTCTACGCCTACGAGAGCGACTTCAAGAAGGCCTCGGAAGTGCGCGTCAAAGACCCCAACGCCAAGGGCGCGCTGAACAGCAAGAAGTAAGAAAAGCAGGAAAGAAAGAAGAGGCCTGGGCGCGCAACGCCGCTCAGGCCGCGCCGAGGCGCAGGCGCCGCAGTGCCTGCAGAACCGCCCGGCGCGCTTTTTCTTGATTGATGTGCCTTGTCTGTCCCCCGCGGCCGCCAGCCTGGTCGGCGCGGGTTCACCTGGACGCCCGCCATGCAGATCCTCACCCAACTCGTGTTCAGCGGCATTGCCCTGGGCATGATTTATGCCGTCATTGCTTTCGGTTACCAGCTGACCTTTGCCACCTCGGACACCTTGAACTTCGGCCAGGGCGAGGCCCTGATGCTGGGCGCCCTGGTGGGCCTGTCCCTGGTGGGCTTCGGGCTCAATTACTGGCTGATGATCCCTCTGGTGTGCCTGTTCGGCGTGCTGCAGGGCGCCGTGGTGGAGCGCATCGGCGTGCGGCCGGCCATCAAGATGAAGTCGGAGTTTGGCTGGATCATGTCCACCATCGCTCTGGGCATCATCTTCAAGAACGTGGCCGAAAACGTCTGGGGCCGCGATGACCTGAAGTTCCCCTCGCCCCTGCCCGAGGCGCCGATGAAGTTCCTCGGTGCCAACATCCTGCCCATGGAGCTGCTGGTGGTGGTGGGCGCGCTGCTGATGATGCTGGCGGTGGAGCTGTTCAACCGCCGCTCCATCTACGGCCGCGCCGTGGTGGCCACCTTCAATGACCGAGATGCAGCCAAGCTGATGGGCATCAACACCGGTCTGGTGATCACCTTCTCTTACGGCCTGTCTTCACTGACCGCGGCTTTTGCCGGCGTGTTGATCGCGCCGCTGACCCTGACCGGGGCCACCATGGGCTCGGTGCTGGGGCTCAAGGCCTTTGCCGTGGCCATCATCGGCGGCCTGACCAGCGGCATGGGCATCGTCGTCGGCGGCATCATCCTCGGCGTCGCCGAGACCACCACCGGCTACTACCTGTCCACCGGCTACAAGGATGTGCCCGGCCTGGTGCTGCTGCTGATCGTGCTGGCCCTCAAGCCGGCCGGCCTCTTCGGCAAGACCGCGATCAAGAAGGTGTGAGCCGACGATGATGACGACAAGCAAGCCCCAAACCCTGATCGCAGCGGGCCTGGCCATTGCGGCCGTGGCCGCCTTCCCGCTGGCCTCGGGCAACCCGTACTACATCCACCTGGTCGAGACCATCATGATCTACGCGATCGTGCTGTTCGGTCTGGACATCGTGGTGGGCTACACCGGCCAGGTGTCCCTGGGCCACGCCGGCCTGTTCGGCATCGGCGCCTATACGGCCGGTGTGCTGGTGTTCAAGCTCGCCGCGCCCTTGTGGGTGACGCTGCCGGCGGCCATTGTGGTGACGGCCGGCTTCGGCGCCTTGCTGGCCCTGCCAGCGCTGCGCGTGACCGGGCCTTACCTCGCCATGGTGACCCTGGCCTTCGGCACCATCATCCAGATCCTCATCAACGAGATGAGCTTTCTGACCGAAGGCCCGATGGGCATTACCTTGACCAAGCCCACCCTCTTCGGCCATCAGCTCGATGAGACCGAGTACTACTGGGTGGTGGCCGTTTTGCTGCTGGCCTCGCTGATTTTCGTGCACCGCGTGCTGCGCTCGCACCTGGGGCGGGCCTTCGAGGCCTTGCGTGGCAGCCCGGTCGCGTCCTACTGCATGCGCGTGTCGGTCTACCGCTACAAGGTCTATGCCTTTGTGATCAGCGCCGGCCTGGCCGGTCTGG
>JAIXSD010000188.1 GCA_027484885.1 Rubrivivax sp. | reverse complement strand
GCGATTTGCTTGCCGTAGTCCAGCACCGTGACGCGGTCGCACAGGCCCATCACCAGCTTCACATCGTGTTCGATCAGGAGGATGGTGCGGCCGTCCTTGCGGATGCGGTCGATCAGCTCGCGCAGCACCACCTTCTCGGTGGCGTTCATGCCGGCGGCGGGCTCGTCCAGGGCGATCAGCTTGGGGTCGGTGGCCAGGGCGCGCGCGATCTCCAGCCGACGCTGGTCGCCGTAGCTGAGCGTGCGGGCCTTGTACTCGGCGTACTTGCCGATGCCCACGTAATCGAGCAGTTCCTGGGCACGCTTGGCGATCGCCGCCTCCTCGGCCTTGAAGCCGGGCGTGCGGAAGATGGCGCCGATCAGGCCCGAGCCGGAGCGCACATGGCGCCCCACCATCACGTTCTCCAGCGCCGTCATTTCAGCGAAGAGGCGGATGTTCTGGAAGGTGCGTGCGATGCCGGTCTTGGCCACTTCGTGCACGGCGGTCGGGGCATAGGGCTTGCCGCCGAGCTCGAACGTGCCGCCGTCCGGGGTGTACAGGCCCGTGATGACGTTGAAGAAGGTGGTCTTGCCCGCGCCGTTGGGGCCGATCAGGCCGTAGACCTGGCCTTTGTTGATCTGGATGCCCACATCGGAGAGGGCTTGCAGGCCGCCGAAGCGCTTGGACACACCGGCGACTTTGAGCACCACGTCTGCGCTGCTGTTGCTGCTGCCGTTGCTGCTGTTGTTGCTTGTCATGGCTTGTTTTCCTTTGCAGTCCCGGCGTTCACTTCTGCGGCACCGGCGCGGCGCGGCCGTGCTCGGGCGCCGGCCACAGGCCGCGCGGACGCACCAGCATGATGCCGATCATGGCCAGGGCCACCAGCAGCTGGCGCAGGATGGAGGCGTCCAGGCGCCCACCCGTCATCTCCTGCAGCGGGCCGGCCGCGTAGCGCAGCACCTCGGGCAGGGCCGACAGCAGCAGCGCGCCCAGGATCACGCCAGGGATGTGGCCGATGCCGCCCAGCACCACCATGGCCACGATCATCACGCTCTCTTGCAGGCTGAAGGACTCGGGGCTCACAAAGCCCTGGAAGGCGCCGAACATGGAGCCCGACACGCCGCCAAAGGTGGCGCCCATGCCGAAGGCCAGCAGCTTCAGGTTGCGGGTGTTGATGCCCATGGCCTTGGCGGCGATCTCGTCCTCGCGGATGGCCATCCAGGCGCGGCCGATGCGGCTGTTCTCCAGCCGGTAGCAGATGATCACGCTGAACACCACCAGCACCAGGAAGAGGTAGTAGTACAGCGTCACCGAGGGGATGGGGAAGCCGAACAGCTCGGTGCCCTTGCCCAGGTCCAGGCCGAAGAAGTGGAAGGAGTCGATCTGGCCGATACCGCGCGGGCCGTTGGTGATGTTGACCGGGTACTCCAGGTTGTTCAGGAACACGCGGATGATTTCACCGAAGCCCAGGGTCACGATGGCCAGGTAGTCGCCCCGCAGCTTCAGCGTGGGCGCGCCCAGCATGACGCCGAAGAAGGCCGCCAGCCCCGCCGCCAGCGGGATCACCAGCCACAGCGGCGAGTGCAGCCCGTTGGGGAAGGCCATGCGGAAGGCCTCGAAGTTCTCGCTCAAATGCGGGCTCGACAGCAGCGCGAACATATAGGCGCCGACCGCGTAGAAGGCCACATAGCCCAGGTCCAGCAGCCCGGCGTAGCCCACCACGATGTTCAGGCCCAGGGCCAGCATCACGTACAGCAGCGCCAGGTCGATGATGCGCACCGGCCCGTTGCCGAACTGCTGCGCAATCAGCGGCACCACCAGCAGGCCCAGGGCCGAGAGCAGGAAGACGAAGAGTTTGTTCTGTTGTTGTTGCATGGTCTGTGTCTCCTTGGAGGCTCAAGCCCGATCGGCCACGCGCTCGCCCAGCAGGCCCGAGGGCCGCAGCGTCAGCACCAGGATCAGCGCAATGAAGGCAAAGATGTCGGCATAGTGGCTGCCCAGCACGCCGCCAGTCAGGTCACCCAGATAGCCCGCACCGATGGCCTCGATCAGGCCCAGCAGCACGCCGCCCACCATGGCCCCGGCCAGGTTGCCAATGCCCCCCAGCACCGCCGCCGTGAAGGCCTTGAGCCCCGGCATGAAGCCCATGGTGTGCTGCACCGTGCCGTAGTTGGCCGCCCACATCAGGCCGGCCACCGCGGCCAGCGCCGCGCCGATCACAAAGGTGGTGGAGATGATGAAGTCGGGCTTCACGCCCATCAGGCCCGCCACCTTGGGGTTCTCCGCCGTGGCCCGCATCGCGCGGCCCAGTTTGGTGTGATTCACCAGCCACATCAGCGTGGCCAGAATCATCACCGTCGCACCCAGGATCACGCACTGCGTGACCGTGATCACCGGCCCGCCCAAGTCAATCGGCGTGGTCGGCAGCAGCAGCGGGAAGGGCTTGGGATTGGGCTTCCAGATGATCATGGCCAGGGTCTGCAGCAGCAGCGACATGCCCATGGCCGTGATCAGCGGCGCCAGACGCGGCGCATTGCGCAGCGGCCGGTAAGCGATCTTCTCCACCAAAAAGTTCAGCGTCGTGCACACCAGCACCGCACAGCCCAGCGCGATCAGCATCAGCGCCCAGCCCGGCAGGCCCGAGCCCGACAGCGCGCTGATCACCGTCCAGCTCACCAGCGCCCCCACCATCAAAATCTCACCGTGCGCAAAATTGATCAGGTTGATGATGCCGTACACCATCGTGTACCCCAGCGCCACCAGCGCATACATGCTCCCGAGCACCAGCCCGTTGATGATTTGCTGGAAAAAAGTTTCCAT
>JAIXSD010000600.1 GCA_027484885.1 Rubrivivax sp. | reverse complement strand
CCGGTGCCTGCCTCGCTGTGGGCTGAGCTGGAGCCGGACAACCGTCTGGCCTGGCTGGCCCAGCGCGCGCGGAGCGAGGCGCCCGCAGCGCAGCGCGACTGGCTGGCCCGTGCCGTTCTTGCGCCCCAGCACATCGACTACAGCCGCGAGCTCTTGAAAACCTTGCAGACCTTGCCGCAAGAGGCGCAGCCAGGCATGCGCCGGGCGGCCCAACACGCCGCGTGGTCGGCCGCCGCGTTTGGCGTCGTCCCGTATATCGGTGCCGGGCCCGAGCGCCTGTGCAAAAGCAGCGAGGCGAAGCTCGACTCGGCCTTGCACGAGCAGTGCCGCATCCTGTCCCAGCAGCTGTGGCGTGACGGCGAGGATTTGCTCAGTCACGCCATGGCGCTCAGTCTTGCCAAGGCAGTGGATGCAGACAATCCGCAATGGATCGAGCGTCGCGCGGAGCTGCAGCGCATGCACGCGTCCTCGCCGGGTGACCCTGAAACTCTTCAGCGCGAACATGGGGATCAAGCCTTGGAGTGCTTGATCCCCGATGTCATCGGTCAGCTGTTGGACGATGTGGCGAGCAAGGGCGAGTGGGGCATGCTGCAGGCTCATGTGGCAAAAATTGGCGCTGCTGCGCGCCGTGCTGAACCTTTGCCACGCTGAAGGCTGGCCCAAGACCGGCGGGGTCGGCCGCTGGCCATGCCCAGCCATGCACGCGCTACGTATCATTCCGGCTGAGCGCGACACTCAAAAAGACAAGAAGCGCCACATGAAGGAGGAGCACGCATGGCCCATCGAGGCCCCAAGATTCAGTTCAATCGGCGAGGCCCGCACTGGGCCCTGTGGCTGGCTGGCGCTGGCACGTTGCTGGCCGTGGGGGGCTGGCTGTGCTTGAAGGAGCCAGCCGGGTCGGCAGCCACGGCGAGCGCCGCCGCGGCGCCTGCGTCAGCTGCTGCCGTGGCGACGCGTCCGGCTGCGGCCCCGCCGCTTCTGAGCCCCTTCTGGAGCCTGGCGCGCGATGCCGAAGACCGGGTGCTGGCCGAGCATTACCGTCAGGCCGGGGTGGCCACGGCCACGCCGCCTCCGGGCTCGCGCATCAGCCCTGAGGAATGGGAGGCGCGGCGTGTCGATGCCCGCTGGTGTGCCGAGGACGGCCTGCGCGCGGGCGATGGCCTGAGCCCGGTGCCCGGTGACAGCAAAAGCCTGAGTCAGGCCAAGCACAAACAGGTGGATGAGGCCATCCGCCTGTTGCGGGCCCGGGGCCAGCCCGTGTTCAGCGCCGTGGCCGAATGGCTGCAGTTCCGCTACGCCGAGGATGAAGCTGCGCGCGGGCAGGCGCAGGAAAACTTGCAAAGCCTGGCGCGCAGCAGCCGTTTGCCCCTGGCGGTGTTTCTGGCCCTGCGTGCCGAATGCGTGGGCGGCTCGGTGAGCTGCACGCGGGTGCCGGCCTCGCTGTGGGCCGAGGTCGAGCCCGACAACCGCCTGGCCTGGCTGGCCCAGCTGGCGGAGACGCGTCAGCCGCAGGAGCAGCGCCGTGCCCTGCTGCGCGCCGCCGAAGCGCCGCGCCAGTTCGACTACAGCCGCCATGTGCTGCACGTCTTGCTGAGCCTGCCCGTGTCGGGAACGCCGGGCTTGAGGGCGGCCTCGCAAGTCTTGCTGCGTGCCGACGCGGCGGCGCCGGAAGACCTGGTCGGTGCACCGACCCTGCAGCATCTGTGCAAGACCTGGCGCGGCCGTGACGCGGAGGTTCAGCGGGCCTGCACGGTCTTGGCCGAGCATTTGTGGCGCGACAGCGAAGACCGGCAGGGCCACAACCTCGCGCTCACCCTGGCGGCCGATCTGGCCGGTGACAAGCTCTTGTGGGGTGAGCGGGCCAATGAGCTGAAGCTGGTGGAAGACCAGGATGCCTTCGAGAGCGTGGCTGGCATCAAGGATTTGCAGCGCCAGGCCCTGGGCTGCGGCCCACACCAGGCCCAGTACCAGCAGCTGGCCGATTACGCGGCCTTCGGTGAATGGCGCTATTTGCAAGGGCGCCAGGTCGTTCGCGCTCAGGCAGAGGCGTTGGAGCTGGCGAAAAAAAGCCAGCCCTGAATTCGCACCCAGGGGCTGGCTGAAGTTTCACTCGTCAGGGATTCGTCGGCCTCATCAGGGCTGGTAGCTGACGGTCAGCTTGTAGGTGCCGGTGGCGTAGCCCTTGAGCAGCACATAGACCTCGCTGTTGCCGCTCAGATTGATGGCGCAGTTTTCGCTGGAGCTGCTGCCGTCGGACTTGCAATCGAAGCTGCTGGTGGTGGGGGCGGCGCCGACCTTGACGTAGAGGTCGATGTCGCCCTCGCCGATGGTGCTGGCCTTGAAGGCACCGGCCTTGGCCTTGAAGGGGCCGAGCACCTGGCTGGCGCCGGTGGCCAGGCGACCCTTGAGCACTTCGACCTTTTCGCTGGGTACGCTGCTGCCGGGGCCGTCGCTGCCCAGCTCCACCGCAAAGGACAGGCCCAAGCGTGCGAACTTCAGCGAATGGTCGGCCTGGTTGCCGGTGTTGGCGTAGGTGTCGTTGGCGGTGTGGATCTTGGGGTTGTCCTGGTTGAAGGCGGCCTCGAAGGGCATGGAAGCGGGGTAGCCCTGGGCGGTCCAGGAGGCATGGTCCGAGCAGCCGTAGCCGCAGACATCGGTGCCGATGCTGAGCTCAGGCTGGTAGGTCTGGATCAGGTTGTTGACGAACTGGTTCTGCGCCGCATCGGTGTAGTCGGTGTAGATGTAGATGTCCTTGGGCGAGCCCTTGTAGTTGGTCATGTCCAGCTGCATCACGCCCACCACATTGGCGCCCAGGCGCTTGTGGCTCTTGGCAATTTCCTGCGAGCCGCGCAGGCCCACCTCCTCGGCCGCGTAGGCCATGAACTGGATGGTGCGGCGCGGCTTGTAGTTGTTGGCCATCAGGGTGCGCAGGATCTCGGTCAGGCTGGCCACGCCCGAGGCGTCGTCGTCAGCACCCGGCGCCACCGTGGTTTCGGTGGTGTTGGAGCCGTTGATCGAGTCCATGTGTGCGCCCAGCACGATCACTTCGCGGCTGTTGTCGCTGCCCTTGATGGTGGCAATCACCGACTTCTGTGCCCAGTTGGGGTGGTTGAACTGCACCACCGAGAAGTCGCTGCGGCCGGCGCCCAAGGCAGCCCATTGCTGCTTGATCCAGTTCGAAGCAGCGACGCCCGAGCTGGTTTTGTAGAAGCGGTTGGTGAAGCTGGACAGGTCGACGATGGTCTGGCCGATGCGGCTGGCCTGCATCTGCGCCAGCATGGGCGTGACCAGGGGCTGCTGGTCGATCACATAGCTGGGGCGCGAGAGCAGGGGGGCGCGGCCGGCGGCCGCAGCTTCACTCGCGCTGGCCAGCGCGCCGCGGGTCTTGGCGCCTTCGGCGCTGTGCGCTTGCAAGGTGGCCAGGCCGTCTTCCAGGCTGGCATGGAACATATAGCCACCGCAGCGGCGCAGCTCTTCGTGGATGGAGTCGGACAGCTGGCCGAGCAGGTCTTCGTCGATCTGCACCAGGTGGATGGATTCGGGCTTGGCGGCCGCCGCGGTGCTGGCGGCACCACTGCTCAGGCCGGGCCGGCGCGCGCTGCTGGCGGCACTGAATTCGCCCGAGCGGCTCAGGCCGCTGCTGACGCTCAGGCGCGGGCGGGCGCTGTCGCTGTGCTTTTGCAGCTGGGCCAGGGCGGCATCACCGAGGCTGATCCAGATCTTTTCGCCGGCCAGGCTGGCGCTGCTCAGGGCGGCCAGGCTCAGGCCGAGCGCGGCCAGCAGGGGGGTGGTTTTTTTCATGGCGAAATCTCCTCGGTTGTGCCTTCTTGCACGCTCTCTTTGTGGGGCTGTGCGTGCAGCGCAGCCGGTGTGGCTGCTAATCGACCGATCTTAGAAGTCCACCTCGGAACTGTTCAGAGGGTTTTCGTGTGCGAAATCGGCCCGCCAGGGGCTTGAAAACAAAGGGTAAACCCGAGTTTCTATTGAGTTTCATGACGGTTTACGGCCCAACGCTTGCCATAAAAATGACGCAATTTCGCTGGTTAACCCTGGGTGTGGCAAAGCTGCATCCCTTGAATCAGCTACGCGAAAACCCTGTTTTCAGCTGCCAGAATGCGGCCCGCGCGGCTGCCAGGCTGGTCTGACCAGGACAGTGGGGCAGCGCCACCGCTCGGGTGGGTGCGCGCATTTCCCGTAGTAAGCAACAAGACGCTGCGGCCGGAAACCCCGTTGCTGGCAGTGTTCTGAAGGATCCCTGATGTCCCGTACTTTCAAGCGCCAGTCTCCCCTGGCTCTGACTGGCATTGCATTTGCCAGCGCCCTGACTTGCTCCACCGCTTTTGCCGCCGAGACGCAATCGCTGGAGCGCGTTGAAATCATTGGCAGCCACATCAAGCGTGTGGACGCCGAAGGCGCTTCGCCGGTGGCCGTGTTCCGCCGCGAAGACATCGCCAAGAGCGGTGTGGCCACCGTGCGCCAGCTGGTCGAGCAACTGGCCGCCAGCACCGGCAGTCTGAGCGACCTGGGCGGCAGCAACAGCTTTGCAGGCGGCGCCTCCTCGGCTTCGCTGCGCAACTTGGGCAAGCAGTCCACCCTGGTGCTGCTGAACTTCCGCCGTGTGGCCAGCTACCCCCTGGCTGACTACAACCAGACCTTCACCAACATCGACTCCCTGCCCGTTGAGGCCATCGAGCGCGTCGAAGTGCTGAAGAGCGGTGGCTCCTCCATCTACGGCTCGGACGCAGTGGCCGGTGTGATCAACATCGTCACCCGCCGCGACTTCCAAGGCCTGATCGGCAAGGTCAACCGCGAAGCCTCGCTGAAGAACAGCCAGTTCAACGACAAGGGCCTGACCCTGACCGGTGGCTACGGCGACCTGGCCCGCGACCGCTTCAATGTGCTGGCCAATGTGGACCTGTACAAGCGCAATGGCGTGATGTGGAACGAGGTGGTGGGCGATGCCAACCCGGCCTACGCCGCCTTCTCGACCGGCTTCGGCACTCCCTCGACCTATGCCTACCCCGGCAACGTCATCTCCAAGGGTGCCAACGGCAAGAACTCGCTGCAACCGGTTGCCGGCTGCGCCAGCGCCAACCTCATCGGCGGCCTGTGCCAGTACGACCGCTACGAGCGCTTCGAAGCCACGCCCAAGGCGGATCGCGTGACCGCCCTGGTCTCGGGCAAGCTGCAGATCAATGAAGACCTGCAAGCCTATTCGGAAGTCCTGTACTCCACGACCAAGACCGGCTATCAGAACGCCTACAACGCCTACGGCACCGCCCAAGGCACCACCGTCTGGGGCGATCCGCTGACCAACGGCCTGAAGAGCTTCACCAACCGCGGCCTGCCCGCCGAGCATCCGCTGAACAACACCGGCGCCGAGGCCGAGTTCCGCTATCGCTTTGTCGATTCCGACGCGCACAAGCTGGTCAAGACCGACCAGTACCGCGTGCTGGCCGGCCTGAAGGGCGTGTGGGGCGCATTCGACTGGGACACCGCTGCGGGCGTGATGGGCGGCAAGACCACCATGGACCAGCGCGGCGCGTTCAGCGAATCCGGCTTCAAGGAAGTCATCGGCGACTACACCAAGACCAAGCTGGACGCTGACTTCTTCAACAAGGCCAATGGCTACAAGATCGGTCAGGTCAACTCGGCCGCCGTGCTGGCCAAGCTGTTCCCGACCTACGGCTACGACGCTGAGGTCAAGCAGTACTTCATCGACGGCAAGCTGAGCGGCGAGTACGGCAGCCTGCCGGCCGGCGCCATCAATGTGGCGACTGGCTTTGAAATCCGTCGCGAAGAAGTGCAGATCACCCCCACCGGTGGCTTGGAGCGCGGCGACATCGTCGGCTTCGGCTCGGTGCGCTCGAACGCTTCGCGCAACTACGGCGCCGTGTTCCTCGAAGGCAATCTGCCCATCTTCAAGAGCCTGGAGCTGCAAGCCGCCGGTCGCGTGGACAAGTTCCCCGGTTTCGGCGCGCACTTCTCGCCCAAGCTGGCCCTGCGCTTCCAGCCGAGCAAGGAACTGCTGTTCCGCGGCACGCTGGAAACCGGCTTCCGCGCTCCCAACCTGACCGAAAACGCCCCCTCGACCAAGTTCGCCTTCAACAACGGCATCAGCGACCCAAAGCGTTGCAACCAGGCTTCGGCCTACGCCAAGGACCTGAAGGCTCAGGCTGCCGCGCTGCCCGCGGGCAACCCGGACAAGCAGCTGCTGACGGCGCAAGCCGACAATGTGCTGGGCGAATGCTCGCGCGGCGTGGCCAGCATCGTGTCCTACAACCCCTCGCTGAAGCCTGAGACCAGCCGCACCGCGACCCTGGGCCTGGCCTTCTCGCCGGTCAAGGACCTGAGCGCCACGGTCGACTACTGGCGCATCGAGCGCAAGGACGAGATCGGCCTGAAGAGCGTCAACGACCTGCTGAACATCGAAGACACCCTGGCTTCGGGCGTCATCGGTCGTGGCGACTTGGCCAACGATCAGATCTTCGACGCCGCTGCGCGCGCCAAGTACGGCGTGACCGCGGGCCGTCTGCAGTCGGTGACCTCGACCTTCGAGAACCTGTTCCGCACCAAGACCTCGGGCTGGGACGTGACCGTCAAGGGTCAGGTCGCCACGGAAGTGGGCAAGTTCGGCGCCGATCTGGACCTGACCTACACCACCAACCTGTACTACTGGAGCGCTGCGCGCAATGGCTACGGCGACAACATGGCCGGCCGCTACGGCACGCCGCGTTGGAAGTCCAAGCTGACCCTGAGCCACAGCGTGGGTTCGGTGGCTCAAGCCCTGACCTTCCACTACCAGAACAGCACGGCCCTGAACGGCGACTTCAACGCGCCCGCCTGGACCACAGCCGACTGCGCCAAGACCAAGGCTTTGACTGCTGAGCAATGCCGTTATGGCGCCTACTCGCGCCTGGACTACAACGTCAGCTACAACCCGATCAAGGCTCTGAAGCTGAGCGCCAACGTCCGCAACATCCTGGGCACCCGTGCCCCGGTGGACTACCGCGCCTTTGGCGTCGGTGGCGTGATCCCTCCGGATCGTGAAGACGTGCAAGGCCGCATGCTGCGCCTGGCTGCCGAGTACACCTTCTGGTGATCTGAAGCGAGTCGCAGTTCTGAGCGTCGGACTTGAAAGAGCTCGACGTTCTGATCTGTTGAACGGGTGACTTGAAAGGCCGGCTTATGCCGGCCTTTTTTGTTGGGGCCCAGAGAGCATTTTGTGGACGGCTGTCGGCACATTGCGGACCGCCGGTGTGTTGATTGTTCTCGCTGCGGTGGCTCGGCCCGCCGCCGGGCTCATGGTTCGCGGGTCGGCTCTTCGAGCCGACTGCCCTCGTTGCTCACTCCGCGGCTCAGCGGCGCCAATCTCCCTCCGTTCGCTGCGCTCACTGTGGTCAAACAGTGGCGCCGAGTCAGAGCTTGAAGCGCGCGGGTACGCGCGCCTGAGCCGCTACGCTGCGCCCTCGGCCGCGCACAAATCGCCCGGCGGCGGGCCGAGCCACCTTTGGAGCTGGCGTGTTCCACCGTGGATGGGGCACATCGATCGCGATGCAAGCGCCCTGCAGCCCGTGCCGCTGCCGGGCGATTTGTGCCGGGCCGTGCAGCACAGCGCCTCGGGGCGCGCGCGTACTCGCGCGCTTCAAGCTCTGACTCGGTG
>JAIXSD010000035.1 GCA_027484885.1 Rubrivivax sp. | reverse complement strand
TGGCGTGTGGACGCCGACAAGCCGGTGGACAGCGGCATCTTCACCAAGCTGCATGCGGGCTTCCGGGTGAACAGCCGCCGCGCCGAAAGCGCGGAGATCAACACCATCGACGACATCTGGATGTTCAAGACTTCAGACATCGCCAGTGTCGGTCTGCTGCCCTACAACAACCTGCTCAAGGACGCCGGCAGCGGAAACATCCCGCGCCAATGGATGACCGTGACCGACACCAGCTGGCTGCGCGATGAGCAAGCCGTTCGCGGCACCTTCAAGCTGGCCATTCCCGGCTTCGACCCCGCCCAGACTTTCACCTTCCGCGAACGCAGCAGCGCGGTCTATGTGAGCAGCGATCTGGACACCACGCTGGCCGGCCTTCCCCTCACCGGCAACCTGGGCTTGCGCGCCGTGCACACCGAAACAGACCGCAGCTACGTTGGCACGGGCGGCGCTCGCAACACCCTGGACCAGAGCGACACCGACTGGCTGCCGTCGCTGAACCTGCGGCTGGAGCTTCGCCCCGACTTGCAAGCGCGCTTGGCCATGTCGCGCGTGGTCACCCGCCCCAACTTCGACCAGCTCACCCCCAGCCTCAGCCTGAACGTCAACGACCGCACAGGCTTCCAAGGCAACCCGGCCCTGGAGAAGCTGCGCGCCAACCAGCTGGATGCGACGCTGGAGTACTACATCTCCAAGAGCGACCATGTGTACGGCGCGGCCTTCTACAAGGAGGTCTCGGGCTTCATCCAGACAACCAGCAGCCAAGTCACCATTGGCGGTACCGGCTACACGCTGACCACGCCCAACAACGGTCAAGACGGCCGCATCCGCGGCCTGGAGCTCGGCTACCAGGGCTTCTTCAACAAGCTGCCCGGCCTCTTGCGCGGCTTGGGTCTGCAGGCGAACCTCACCCTGGTGAACAGCGCAGCGCCCAGCCCCATCAACGGCCGCAGCGCGCCGCTGGAAGGCTTGTCCAAACGCAGCGCCAACCTGGTGGGCATGTATGACCTGGGTGACTTCTCTGCCCGCCTGGCCTACAACTGGCGCAGCGACTACGGCGTGGGCCCGCGCCTGAGCTTCCCGAGCAACAACGGCGTGACGGTCATGACCCCCATCCAGATGAAGGGCTATGGCATGCTGGACGCCTATATCAGCTATGCCTTGACGCCGAAACTGAAGCTCGCGCTGGAGGCCAACAACCTGACCCGCACCGTGCGCCGCAGCGAGTTCAGCGACTACGGCCTGCCGCGCGGCAGCTACTCGGACGATCGGCGCTTCGCGATCAGCGTGCGTGCCGAGCTGTGAGTGCCTGAGTCGGTGTTTGGCGGGGGATCAGCGATCCCTCGCTCATGAAAAAAGGGCGTCCCGCGGGACGCCCTTTTTGTGGTCTCAAAGCCTGCTTGCAGAACGACCAGAACCGGCACCAGCCGTTCAGCAGCTCCGGAAGTGATAGCGGTTGCGGTGGGCCCACACCTGCCCGGGCTCCAGCCAGCAATCGGGCTGCGACCATTCAGGGTGGTGGGGACTGTCAGGCAGGTACTGGGGCTCCAGCGCCACAGCGCTGAAGTCGGGCCACTGGGGATGGCAACCCTCGGTGCAGGGCGCCAGATAGTGCCCGGTGTAGACCTGCAATGCAGGCAAGCTGGTGTACAGATCCAAGCCAACGCGGCCATCGGCCGACTGAAGCCTGGCCGCAGGCAGGTCGCCACCATCCAGCACAAAGGCTTGATCGAGCGGCTGCCCGATCAGCCGCGCGGTGCAATAGTCCAGGGCGCCGCCACGCACAGGCGCTGGTGCACCGGCAGGCAGACCAGAGCCATCCAAGGGCAGCGCCTGAGAAGCCCCGAGCTGCAGCGTTTGCTCGCGCACGTCCTGCCAGCGCAAGCCCCCCTCGCCTGCGGTTTGCTCGCCCCTTCCCCGCCCATCCAACTGAAAGTAGGCATGGTTGGTCAAGCCCACCGGACAGGCCTGTGCGCCATGCAGGCGTGCATGGAAATCAATCTGCACCACGCCGTGGCCCGGCAGCGTGTAGCTCACCTCCACATCCAGCGCACCCGGGAAGCCTTGGTCGCCATCGGGCGAATGCAGGCCAAGCCGCAGCTGCTGCTCGCTGTACTCCAGCAAGGTCCAGTCGCGCTGATGGAATCCGCCCGGTCCACCGTGCAACTGATGGTTCAAACCAGGCTCGCTGGCCAAGGGCCAGACTTGCTCGCCGCGCCGCAGCTCCAGGCCGGCAATGCGATTGGCCCAGCGACCGACGGTCGCGCCGACATAGCCGCGGTTGCGGCGCTGGGACGCCAGATCATCAAAACCCAGCAGCACCTCGCGCGGCGCTTCATTCGCCAGCGGTACGCGGCAGCTCACCCAACTCGCGCCGTAGCGCAAGACTTGAATCTGCAAGCCGTCCGAGTCGGTCAGGGTCCAGCGATCCGTCATGATTTCACCCCACCCGCGGTCAGTCCGGCCACCAGCCAACGCTGCATCAGCAGGAACATCAGGGTCAGGGGCAGGCCTGCGAGCAAGGCGGTGGCCGCAAAGTCGCCCCACAGATAGCGCTGATTGAACAGGAACAGGCGCGAACCCACAGCGAGAGTCAGTTGTTGCTCATCATGGAGCAGCACCGAAGCCACCGGATACTCGATCATGGCGCCGAGGAAAGCCAGCACAAAGACCACCGCCAGCACCGGCTTGGCCAGAGGCAAGAGCACCATCACAAAAGCCTGCCAGCGGCTCGCACCGTCGACGGCGGCGGCTTCCTCCAGATCGGGCGGAATGCTCTCAAAATAGCCCTTCACCAACCAGATGTGCTGAGCCACTGCACCGGTGTAGGCCAAGGCCAGGCTCCAGTGGCTGTTCAAACCCAGCCACGGAATCCAGTCGCCGAGCCGGTCGAAGATGGCGTAGATCGCCACCAAGGCAAGCACCGAGGGGAACATCTGCAGCAGCAGCATCGCGGTCAGCGTGCTCTGCCGGCCCGCAAAACGCAGGCGCGCGAAGGCATAGGCGCTGGTGATGGAGAGCAGCAGGCAGACCGCTGCGCTGATCAAGGCCACCTTGGTGGAGTTGAGGATCCATTGCAGCACCGGGAACGGTGGCGGCACCAGATTGCCCTGCGCATCGGTCACGGCGAGACCCAGCGCCAGGCGCCAATGCTCGAAGCTGATCTCTTTCGGGATCAGGCTGCCGCCGGCGAAATTGCCGGGTCGCAGCGAAATCGACACGATCATCAGCAGCGGCAGCAGGCTCAGCGCCACAAAGCCGATCAGAAAAGCATGCAGAGCCAGCACACGCCAGCGCTGCGAAGAGTTCATCACCATGGCCATGAATTGCTCCCTGGGCCCGGCTCAGTGCCGTGCCGCTTTCGCGCCGCCAAAGAAGCGCAAGTTGACATACGCCAGCAAGGCCACGATCAAGAACACGATCGAGGAAATCGCGCAGGCGAGCGCGTAATTCTGCCCACCGTCATTGAAGGCGATGCGGTAGGTGTAGGACGCCAGCAAATCGGTGGCGCCCACGGGCACCTCGGTGTCGAGGTAGTCCGGCGCGCCCTCGGTCAGCAAGGCGATCAAGGTCAGGTTGTTGAAGTTGGCTGCGAAGGAAGCCACCAGCAGCGGCGCCATCGGTTTGGCCAGCAAGGGCAAGGTGATGCGGAACAAGTTCGTCAGAGGCCCGGCCCCCGCCAAGGCCGAGGCCTCGTAGAGGTCTTCCGGGATCGCCTTCAAGAGGCCCATGGCCAGGATCATCATGTAGGGGTAGCCCAGCCAGGTGTTGACCGTCAAAACCATGGCACGCGCCAAGGTCGCATCGCTGAACCAGCCCGGCCGCACACCGAAGAAAAAGTCCAGAACCAGGTTGATCTCGCCCAGGTTCTCGTTGAACAGGCCGCGGAAGATCGGGATCGAGATGAAGGCCGGCACCGCATAGGGCAAGAACAAGGCGATTCGGTACGCCGAGCGGCCCTTGAGCGCTGGCCAGCTGAGGGCCACGGCAAAAAACAGACCCAGGCCAAAAGTCAGCAGCGTGTTCAGCGTGGCAAAGCTGACCGTCCACGCGAAGACGCGGCCGAAGGGCTCCAGAAAACTGCGGTCGCCGAAGATGCGCTGGTAGTTGGCCCAGCCCACACCGGTTCTGAAGCCAGGCTCCAGCGCTTGGCCGCGTGCGTCGCGCCAAACGCCAGCCTCATGGTCGGCCAGCACCAGGCTCCCATCGCGCAAGTCCTGCAGCCGATCGGCATCCAGGGCCAGGTAGCGAGGCTTCTGATCACTGACCCGGTGCAGGCTGGATACACGCCAGCTGCGCCCGTCCGGGGTTCGAAGCACCAAGGCCTGCAGCTGCGGAAGCAGGCCCACCAGGCTGCGCGAGTTCAGCAACTCACCGGCAGGCGGGGTGTCGCCGGCCTGCAAAAGCACCCCATCACCGGCAAGAGGCAGCGCAAAGGTCTCGCTGTGCCAGGCCTGACCATCATCCGCGAGCAACTGCACCTGATAGCGCGCGTCGGCCGCATCGGCACCCTGCCGGTAGACCGCCAGGTCCATGCCCAAGCCTTCACTGTCGCTGCGTTGCAGCAGCACCGCGGTGGCTCGATCGAAAGACAGCAAATGGGCCGAGCTGTAGTTGGTGAAGCCAATGCCCAGGGTGAAGGCCATGGGCAGGACAATGAAGACCAACACCGCCAGCAGCCCTGGCATGACATAACGCCACGCCTGAAGGCGCCGCGAAAACTGCAGCAGCAGCAAAAGGCCTGCCACGCCAAGCACGCCCATCGCCGCCAACACTTCGCGGCCGCGCAGCAACTGCTGGCACAAAGCCAGCAGTCCCAGCACCGCCGCCAGATTCAGCCCATGCAGGGCCCAACTCAAGCCACGCATCAGGCCACTCCCTTCACAGAAGCTGCCGCACCGGCCTGGCCGCCCACACGCCGCGCCGCGCGGGCGAGGCCCTCGTTCACACCTTCCCGCCCCTGGGTGATGCCTTGGACGGCGGCGTTCATGGCCGTCCAGAACCGGGCCATCTCGGGGATGTTGGGCATGGGTTCGCCCAGTTGGGCGGCCGCATCGGTACCGGCCACCAAGGGATCCGCTTGGCGCAGCTCCGCCAACAGCTCCAGATTGGCAGGCACGCCCAGCGGCACATGCGCTTGCATCGCGCGCAGGCCGGCGAGGCTGAGCAAGTACCGCTCAATGAACTCCGTCGCCAGCAAGGGCTGGCGACTGGCCGCGCAGACCATGGCACCTAGCACACCCACCATGGGCCGACCGGGCCGACCCTGCAAAGAGGGCAGCGGCGCCGCGGCCACGCGCAAGCCGCTCTTCTTCAGGTTGTTCCAGCCCCAGGGACCATTGATGGTCATGGCCACACGGCCTTCGTTGACGGCCGCTTCGCTCTCGGCATAGGTGGCCGTGCGCGGCACCAGGCCTTCGTCCACCAGCCGCTTCAGCAAGGCCATGCCCTGGCGGGTGCCGGGCGAATCGATGCCATTGGCTTGGGCATCCCAGCTGCCATCCGCTCGGCGCGCGAAGGCATAGCCGCCACCGGCCGACATCAGGGCATAGGTGTAGTAGAACTCGTTGTAAGGCCACATGATGGCACGGCGGCCCTGGGGGCGCAGCTTGCGGTCCAGGTCGAAGACTTCGTCCCAGCTTCGCGGCGGCCGCGGCACCAGATCGAGATTGCAGATCAAGGCCACGGTCTCCAGCGCAATCGGATAGCCCCAGGTGCGCCCGCCCATCTGCCAGGGCGACCACGCCAAGGGGGCGATGCCTTCACGCAGCCGGCGCGAAGGCGCAAGCGGGCGGATCAGGCCGGACGCAGCCCAGCCGCCGGCCCGGTCATGCGGCCAGATCCACACATCCGGCCCCTTGCCTGCAGCCGCCGCCTGCTCGAATTTCGACACTCCGTTCTCCGGGTGCTCCACACGCAAAGGCACGCCGGTGTCGTGGGTGAACTGCTCACCGATCTTCGCAATGCCCTCGTAGCCCTTGTCACCATTGATCCACACCCGCAGCGGTTCCTGGCGGGCCAGCAGGCTGGCATGGGCCGGCCCCGTCAATGCAGCAGCGCCTGCCCCGGCAAGCAGCTGCCGCCTGGAAACAAGGCTCAACATGCGGCACCCTCGCCCTGCAGCGGGGGCACGGCCTCGCCCCTCGCATCAAACACATGCACCTGCGACAGCAAGGCCGCCACCGGCAAGGCCGAGCCAATCAAAGGCGGCGCCGCCTCCTCGGGCAAGCGCATCACCAGCGAACCACCGGGCCCGTTCAGATACGCCAGGCTTTGGTCACCCAGATGCTCCAGCCACTGGACCTCGGTCAACAGCCGGCCACTGAGACGCGGGTCGGCGCTGTCGGCCGGGCGCAAATGCTCGGAGCGCACGCCCAGGGTCACGGCTTCGCCCTCGCTCAGGCCATGCGCTGCCACGGGCAGTTGCAACAGGGTGCCGTCCTGCAGCGCCAAGCTAACGCCTTGGGCCTTGCGCTCACGCACCTGGGCCGGCAGCAGATTCATGCGCGGCGAGCCCAGGAAACCGGCCACAAAGAGATTGCGCGGCCGGTGGTAGAGCTCCAGGGGCGCGCCGCTTTGCGCCACGCTGGCCCGCGCCTCGGTGGCACCGGGCAGCGGTGGCTGCAGCAGCACCATGCGGTCGGCCAAGGTCATCGCCTCCACCTGGTCATGGGTCACGTAGATCGAGCTGGCGCTGCCCTGGCTGCGGTGCAGGCGGGCAATTTCAAGACGCGTCTGTTGACGCAAAGCGGCATCCAGATTGGACAGGGGCTCGTCGAACAAGAACACGCCCGGGCGGCGCACCAGCGCGCGGCCGATGGCCACGCGCTGCCGCTGCCCGCCCGAGAGCTCGCGCGGCTTGCGCTTGAGCAGATGCTCAATCTGCAGCATCTGGGCCACTTCAAGAATGCGCCGCTGCGCATCGGCCTTGGGCGTGCGCGCCAGGCGCAGGCCAAAGCCGAGGTTCTCGGCGACATCGAGGTGGGGGTACAAGGCATAGCTCTGAAACACCATCGCAACATCGCGCTCGCCCGGGGCCAGTTCGTTGACGCGGCGCCCGCCGATGCGCAGCTCACCGCTGCTGATGGTCTCCAGCCCCGCAATCATGCGCAGCAGTGTCGACTTGCCACAACCCGAAGGGCCGACGAAGACGCAGAACTCGCCCTCCTTGATGTCCAGCGACACATCGTGCACGGACGGCACGCCGCCTTCCAAATAGGTCTTTCCAACCCGCTCCAACTGCACTGCAGCCATGATCATCAACTCCGCGTGGCCAGCACGGCCACAGTCTCACGCCGCTCCAGGCTCAACGTGGCCCGACGCAGCTGGGCGCCATGTCCCGCGGCCCGTGCGCTGGCTTCCATGAACACCGGCAGCTCGTCAGGGGCTTCGGGCAAGGGCAACACGCTCAGTTCCAAGCTCGCCCAACCGGC
>JAIXSD010000406.1 GCA_027484885.1 Rubrivivax sp. | reverse complement strand
CTGGCAGATCCAGCGTCAGCGGCGCCGGGCCCAGGGCTTCTTCCACGCAGGCTTCCAGCTCGGTCACCGAGCAGGGCTTGAACAGCATGCGCTCCACGCCCAGCGCCTGCAGCTGGCTGCGCACCTGGGGCTGCAGGCCGGCGCTGAAGGCCACCAGATGGGCCTGGCCGCGCAGGGCGGGGCGGGCTTGCAGCTCGGCCAGCAGGTCCTGGCCCGAGCGGTCGGGCAGCATCAGGTCGGTGATCAAGAGATCCACCGGCTGTGCGGCCAGGGCTTGCAGGGCGCTGCCGACATCGCCGCAGACGCGCAGTTCGACCGCCAGGTCTTCCAGCACCATGCCGACAAAGCGTTGCAGCGAAGGGTCGTCTTCGACCAGCAGCACCCGGCGCGAACTCATGCCGCGTCCTCCGGAGCGCCCAGGGCTTCGCGCAGGGCTTGCGGCAGGTCCAGCACCAGGCGCGGCTTGTGCACCAGGGGCACGCCGGCCAGGGCGAAGGCGTAGGGCTGGCGCTGGTCTTCGTCCAGCGAGGTGACGACGATCAGGCGGCTGTGCGCGAACTGCACATGCGAGCGCAGGCTGGTGATCAGGGTGGCGCCGTCGATGCCGGGCAAGAGGATGTCCACAATCAACACCTCGGGCTGCAGCTGGCCGACCATGGCCAGGCCGACGATGCCGTCGTGCGCGGTGTGCAGCTCCACATCCGGGAACTGCTGCTTGAGCAGCATGGCGATCAGGTTCTGGTAGTGCACCGAGTCTTCGATCACCAGCACACGGCGCGGCCGGCCGGCACTGCTCTCGGGGGCGGCCGCGGCCTGCAGGCGGCCGGCGGCCCGGGCCAGGGCGCCCGGCCCCTGGCGTTGCAGCTGCCAGGCTTCAACCGATTCACGCGAAATGCGCCGGTGGCCGCCGGGGGTCTTCCAGGCGGTCAGCTCGCCGCGGTCCACCATCAGCTGCACCGAGCGCACCGCCAGGCCCAGCATGCGGGCCACCTCCATGGTGCTGTAGTCGGGGCTGTCCATCTCTTTGGGGTGTTTGGATTCAGGCATTGTGTGATTTTGCCGAATTTACCGGGCGGGCATGCGGTTTTTTATCGCGCATCAATTGATACAAATGATAAATTAAACGCACTGATGTTCAGTTTGCTGGAGCCCGCCATGAAAAAGATCTTGATCGTCGATGACCACGCGGACATTCGCCGCCTGATCCGCATGACGCTGGAGTTCGAGGACTATGAAATCCACGAGGCTTCCAACGGCGACAGTGCGCTGGAGCGCGCCCTGGTCCTGCAGCCGGACTTTGTGCTGATGGATGTGATGATGCCCGGCGGCATGGACGGCCTGGAAGCCTGCCGCCGCATCCGCGCCGAGCCCAGCCTGCGCAACACCCATGTGATTCTGCTCAGCGCCCGTGGCCAGTCGCAGGACAAGGAGGCCGGCCTCAAGGCGGGCGCCCACGACTATCTGGTCAAGCCCTTCAGCCCGCTGCGCCTGATTGACGCGCTGGCCTCACTCTGGTTGGTGGACTGAAGCCATGGCTACTTTGGACCGGTCTGGCTTCCACCAGAATTCCAACTTCGCGGATCTGATGGCCATGAAACCCAACGACACCCCCATCGACCTGCTCGCCGAGCCCGACCTGCTGGCCAGCAGCTCGCGCCAGTTCGACACCATGGCCTCGGCGCAGATGGAGTGCATCCTTTCCGACCTGGGCCGCATGTACCAGGAGCGCAACGAGGCCTTGCGCGAGGTGACCCTGGCCCACCACGAGGCCTTGCTGCGCCTGGCCCGGGCGGCCGATTTCCGCGACGACGACACCGGTGTGCACATCCTGCGCATCGGCTTCCTGGCCGAGGCCGTGGCCCTGCTGGCCGGCCAGACGCCGCAGGCCGCCCAGATGCTGCGCTGGGCCGCGCCCATGCACGACATCGGCAAGATCGGCGTGCCCGACCATGTGCTGAAAAAGCCCGGCGCCTACACCCCCGAAGAGCGCCAGATCATGAACCGCCACCCGCTGATCGGCGCACAGATCCTGGGCCGCTCGCGCATCCCGCTGTTCCAGCTGGCGGCCGAGGTGGCCATGAACCACCACGAGCGCTGGGACGGCAGCGGCTACCCCATGGGCCTGGCCGGCGCGGCGATTCCGCTGTCAGGACGTATCGTGGCGGTTGTGGACTTCTTCGACGCCCTGACCATGGACCGCTGCTACCGCCCCGCGCTGGATGACGCCACGGCGCTCGAGATGCTGGCCGCCCAGCGCGGCCTGGCCTTTGATCCGCATCTGGTGGATTTGGTGCTCGCCCATGCCGGCGAGTTGATCGAGCTGCGCGAGCGCATCAACAGCGACCCGCCCAGTTTTGAATCCATGATCGACGCCGGTTGAGATCATGAGCTCCGACGCCGCCGCTACCACCAGCCTGGGCCACACCAGGGACCACCAACGTCTCGCGGTCTATGCGGCCGCCCTGCTGCTGAGCCTGGCCCTGCTGGCCTCGCTGGCCGGCCTGGCCTGGTATGAGCGTGGCGAGGCGCTGGATGCGGCCCAGGACCGCAGCAAGCTGATGAGCCGGGTGCTGGAGGACCAGATCACCCGTGCCGTGGAG
>JAIXSD010000717.1 GCA_027484885.1 Rubrivivax sp. | reverse complement strand
GGGCTGCGCTGCACCCGGTGGTGAAGCGATGGCCTCACTGTATTGAGAACACACGAGCGACAGAAGCCATCGATCTGGATAAGATTGTTCCGCCAAAGCATCAATCCAAAGAGATCTCCCCCATGAGCCCCGACGCCGACGACCTGCTGCTGTTTGCCCGCGTGATGGACAGCGGCAGCTTCAGCCGCGCTGCCGAGCGGGTGCAGCTGCCCAAATCCAGCGTGTCCCGGCGCATCGCCGCCTTGGAACAGCGCCTGGGCGAAAAGCTGCTGCAGCGCAGCACCCGGCGCCTGGCGCTGACCGAATTCGGCGCCGGCGTGCTGGAGCATGCGCGTGCGCTGACCGCCGAGGTCGAGGGCGCCCTGGCCCTGGCCTCGCAGCGCCAGCTGCGGCCCAGCGGCCGGCTGCGCGTGTCCATGCCGGCCGACTTGGCCCACCAGGCCTTTGGCGACATGCTGTCGGATTTCATCCTGCGCTACCCCGACATCACGCTGATGCTGGACCTGTCACCGCGTCGCGTGGACCTGATCGCCGAAGGCTTCGACCTGGCCGTGCGCATCGGCGAGCTGCCGGCCGACAGCCAGCTGGCCGCGCGCCGCCTGGCCGTGTTCAGCAATGGCCTCTATGCCTCGCCAGCCTATCTGCAGGCCCATGGCGCGCCACAGCAGCCCGAGGACTTGCTCGACCAGCATGGCTTGATGATCCTGAACCGCGCGGGCGAAGCCCCGCCCTGGCGTCTGCAACGCCTTCGCCCCGACGGCAGCGAAGATAGCTGGAGCGGCACGCCCGCCCGGCGCAGCCTGGTCAATGCACCCGACATGCTGCTGCGCCTGGCCTGCGCCGGCGTCGGCATCACCGCGGTGGGCAACCATTTCGCCGGGCCCTGGCTGGCCAGCGGGCAGTTGCAGCCCGTGCTGCCGGACTGGCAGCTGCCTGATGTCACGTGTTGGGCAGTCTTCCCCGAGCGGCGCCTGATGCCGCTGCGCACCCGGGTGTTTCTCGAAGCCCTGGCCGCACGCATGGCGCAATGCCCGGGCCAAGCGCCCGAGCCGCGCCGCTGATCAAGCCCCGGCCGCCATCGCCACGCGACGACGGCGCTGACCCAACGCCAGCACCCCCGCCAAACCGGCCAGCAGCAGCGCGGCCGAAGCCGGCTCAGGCACGGCAGCGGCAAACACCTGATCGGCAATCAGCTGGTGGCCAAAAGCGGTGGGGTGTTGGCCGTCGTAAAACAGGGCCGTGGCCGGATCGCAGCCGTACTGCAGCGCGCCGCAGGCATGGCTGACATTGCTCAGACCATAGGCCGAGGGCTGAGCCACCGCCTGGCTGAGCAGCCCGAACAGGTCAAAAATCTGCACGCCGGCCTCGCCCTCCATGCGCTGCGCCAGCGCCTGGTTCATGCTCGCAGCCGCCCAGGTGCCCACGGCCGCCACCGAAGCGCCGTAACTCTGGGCGCGCGGGGTGAGGCCAAAGTTGCCCACGTTCAGCAGCAGGATGTGCTGCGCGCCGGCGGCTTGCAGCTGGTCCACCATGGCACCCATGTCTTCGGCATAACGCTGCGCCGCCTCGGCAACAATGGCCGATGCCGCCTGCGGGTTCAGCGCCGAAGCCTCCATCGCCTGGCTGACATTGACCGCACCACCGGAAAAGACAAACAGGCTCTGCGCCGGCGCCACGGTGCCGCTGAGCGGCACCGTGGCCAGGTACTGGTTCAGCTGGCTTCGCATGCTGAAGGGAAAGCCCGGGATGGGTGTGCCCGAGCCGTCCTGCCCCGTCGCACCGCCGCCGTAGGCGAAGTTGCTGCCGCCCGACTGCGAGGCGTGGGCGCTGAGGCCCAGATGTTCGGCAAAGCGCTCAGCCCAGACGGGGCCGTTGCTGTAGCGTCCCGTCGCAAATGGTTGAGCGGCGAAATAGCTGTCACCCGTGATGACTTGTCCCGCATCCACGCCGATCAGGCGCGCATTGTTGCCACTGTCTGCCAGGCTGTCGCCGAACACGACCACGCTGGCATAGCCGCTGGCGGGGTTGCCTGCCGCTGCCGTTTGAGACGTTTGAGCCGTCTGTGCCGACAAAGCCCCACAGGCCCCTACGGCCATCAGGCCCACCAAGACGGGCTTGATCGCCCAGACGCTTCGCTTGCTCATACCGATCACCCCTCAAGAGTGCCAGCGCTGATCCGGGCTCATGGGCACAGGCCGTCGCGGGCGGAAGAAAAGAGAGGGAGATTCCGACAAAGCGCCGCGCGCGTCAACGCCACAAGCCCGCGGAAACACCCGCAAGCCCCTGCCGTTTTTGTAACGGGATATGTCAGCGGTTCTGAATGAAAGCCGCATTGATCTTGGCGGCGCGTGCATTGCTTTGCGCAATGCTGCCGCAGACCAGATCACACAGCTGGTAGACCGCCGGATCGGCGATGCGGTAGTAGGCACTGGTGCCGCGGCTCTCCCGCTCGACCAGGCCTTGCTGTTGCAGCAGACTCAGGTGCCGGGAGATATTGGCAATGCTGAAGCCGCACAGCTCGGCCAGCTCGCCCACCTTGCGCTCCTGCTGACGCAGCAGATTGAGGATCTGCAAGCGCGTGGGCTCGGACAGGGCCTGGAAATAAGCGGCCACCTGGGTCAGGGCGGCAAGAGGCAGGTCTTCCATGATCGAGCGTGTCGCCTGTGGGCTGCGGAAGCGCCGATTTTACGCGCCAGAACCAGCTCCAGCACTCAATGGCTATTTTTGCAATCAGGCAAACATCATCAGCTTGGCGCCGGGGCGCCGGCCGCAAGCAAACTCAGCTCACTCGAGGCGGAACACCAGCTCCACCGTCGCCTCACGCGCCTTGGCGATGGGCTCGAAGCGCCACTGGTTGACGGCCTCCAGCGCCGCCGGGCTGAGACGGCGGTGCGTGGTCTGGATCGCCTCGGCGCGGCCCACCGTGCCATCGGGGTTGACGGTGAAGCGCACCTGCACCGAGCCGGAGCGCAGGGTCGACTGCAACTGGCGAGGGAACTCGGGCTCGACCATCTTGATGGCCTTGAGCGGGGTTTCGACGGCCGGCGCCGGCGGTTCGGCAAAGGCCGGCGAAGCAGCAGCCGGTGGCGACGCCAGGGTTTCAGGCAGGGTGGGCGGCACGGACGCCGCGCTCAAGCTGGCCGCAGCCAGGCGGGTGGGTTCGGGCGCGGGCTCTGTGGGCTGTGCGGCGGCCGTTTGGGTGCCTGAGGGAGCAATGTCGGAGACGGTCTCGGTGATGCCCTTGCGGTCAGCCGGCGCAGCACCTCGTTTCGCCGAGGCCAGCTCCGCTGCACCATTGCGCTCGGGTGTGCGATTGGCGCCGCTTTTGGCCGCCACCGGCGCGGGCGCTGGGGCCGGCGCTGCGGCGGGCGAATTCTGGCCCGGCAAGATGATGGCGGGCTTGGCGCCCGGCTTATCGGCATGCAAGCGAATCCACTGGAAGACCTTGTCGGCATCGCGCTGCGCGCGCTCGGCCGGGGTCATCTCGGCCTTGTTGCTGGTGCTGCTCTTGCCAGCATCGGCCTTGCCGGCTTCATTGCCTTGGGCTTGCGCCAGAGGGCTGGTGCTCAATGTGGTGGCCAGGGTCACGGCCACACCCACCAGACTCAAGGCCCGGCGCTTGCTTCGACACATGCTGTGCTCCTTGAAATTGTGTTGGGGGGTCAGCGGGACCGCTGGTCGCGGCAGGCGGGAGTTTAGGGAAGGCGCGGGGGCTCCCTTGCTCGGGTTTGCCCGCAGTCCAGAGAGCCCAGCCTAATGTGGATATACTGCGGACACGCTCCGGGGGGCCCTGTTGTGCACTCGTTCACGATGCACCGGGCTGAGATGTGGTGGAAGCCACGGACCCGCTGAACTTGATCCGGTTGATACCGGCGTAAGAAGAGCCCGACCCCCGCCTGGGGTGCGGGCCCTGGACATGCATCGCACCAGGGCCAGCCGCAGTGAACGCGAACGAGACCACGCCTCAAAGCTGGTGCCCAGTCCGCCCTCACCGCCGCTGCGACACCCCGGCCCGACGCCTGTCCTGGGCGCCCGCATTCCCCCAGTCCTGTTGACGCAGCCCCGCCGCTGCCCGGTCGTGCCCGCCCTTGTGCCGCGCCCCAGCCTGCTCGATGCCAGCCCTCGCAGCCCCACCAGCACAGCGAGGAATGCATCCCATGAACAGCATCACCGACCCCGGCCTGCAAGCGGCAAACGCCAGCGCCAGCGACAGCCTCAACACCAGCCTGGAGCTGACCCGCACGCCCCTGCCGGGCTCCAGCAAGATCTATCTCGCCGGCCAGCAGCACCCCGAGCTGCGCGTGCCCATGCGCGCCATTTCGCTCACGAATGGCGAGACAGTCACGGTCTACGACGCCTCCGGCCCCTACACCGACGAGAGCGCCGCCATCGATGTGAAGCAAGGCCTGCCCACGCCGCGCGCCGCCTGGGTCGAGGCCCGCCAGGACACCGAGCCCTACGCCGGCCGCGCCATCCAGCTGATGGACGACGGCCTGCGCGAAAGCACCCAGCAAGAGGCCTTGCTGGCCCTGAGCGCCGGCCTGCGCCGCACACCGCGCCGCGCCAAGGCCGGCTTCAACGTCACCCAGCTGCACTACGCCCGCCGCGGCATCGTCACGCCCGAGATGGAATACATCGCCATCCGCGAGAACCAGCGCCATGAATGGATGCGCGAGTACGAAGCCGATGCCGAGCGCGAAGCCCGCCTGGCCGGCACGCCGATGGGCGCGGCCATCCCCCGCATCATCACGCCCGAGTTCGTGCGCGAAGAGGTGGCCCGCGGCCGCGCCATCATCCCGGCCAATATCAACCACACGGAGCTGGAGCCGATGATCATCGGCCGCAACTTCCTGGTGAAGGTCAACGCCAATATCGGAAACTCGGCCGTCACCTCCTCCATCGAGGAAGAAGTGGAAAAGCTGGTCTGGAGCACCCGCTGGGGCGCCGACACGGTGATGGACCTCTCCACCGGCCGCAACATCCACACCACGCGCGACTGGATCATCCGCAACAGCCCCGTGCCCATCGGCACCGTGCCCATCTACCAAGCGCTGGAGAAGGTCGGCGGCGTGGCCGAAGACCTGAGCTGGGCCCTGTTCCGCGACACCTTGATCGAGCAGGCCGAGCAAGGCGTGGACTACTTCACCATCCACGCCGGCGTGCGCCTGCCCTTCATCCCGATGACGGTCAAGCGCCGCACCGGCATCGTCTCGCGCGGCGGCTCCATCCTCGCCAAGTGGTGCATCGCCCACCACCAGGAAAACTTCCTCTACACGCACTTCGAAGAGATCTGCGAAATCATGAAGGCCTACGACGTCAGCTTCTCGCTGGGCGACGGCCTGCGACCCGGCAGCCTGTCCGACGCCAACGACGAGGCCCAGTTCGCCGAGCTGCGCACCCTGGGCGAGCTCACCAAGATCGCCTGGAAGCACGATGTGCAGACCATGATCGAAGGCCCCGGCCATGTGCCCATGCACATGATCCAGGCGAACATGACCGAGCAGCTCAAGCACTGCGACGAGGCGCCCTTCTACACACTCGGCCCGCTGACCACCGACATCGCCCCAGGCTATGACCACATCACCAGCGGCATCGGCGCGGCCATGATCGGCTGGTTTGGCTGCGCCATGCTCTGCTACGTCACGCCCAAGGAACACCTGGGCCTGCCCAACCGCGATGATGTGAAGGCCGGCCTGATGGCCTACAAGATCGCTGCCCACGCGGCCGACATCGCCAAGGGCCACCCGGGCGCCCGCGCCCGTGATGACGCGCTGTCCAAGGCCCGCTTCGAGTTCCGCTGGCAGGACCAGTTCAACCTCGGCCTGGACCCCGAAACCGCGCGCGATTTCCACGACGAAACCCTGCCCAAGGACAGCGCCAAGGTCGCGCACTTCTGCTCCATGTGCGGCCCCAAGTTCTGCTCGATGAAGATCACGCAGGACGTGCGCGAGTACTCGGCCCAG
>JAIXSD010000637.1 GCA_027484885.1 Rubrivivax sp. | reverse complement strand
CGAGCGCAAGCTGGCCCTCAATGCCATCAAGCACCCGGTGCCCGCCAAAGCATGAGCGTGTTCGACAAGGGCATGGAGACGGTGGCCGTCATCGACTTTGAAACCTCG
The DNA here is from genome assembly GCA_027484885.1 of Rubrivivax sp. Classification (GTDB taxonomy): domain Bacteria; phylum Pseudomonadota; class Gammaproteobacteria; order Burkholderiales; family Burkholderiaceae_C; genus Paucibacter_A. The sequence goes on along the minus strand of JAIXSD010000637.1, from coordinate 12,521 downwards.
GGCCTGGGCCCAGGCAGTGGCGGACGGGCCACCGAGATTGCTGCCGTGCTGGTGCGGGGTGGCCAGATCGTCGACCGTTTTCAAAGCCTGATGCACACCGGCGTGTGGGTGCCGCCCTTCATCGAGCAGCTGACAGGCATCAGCAACGCCATGCTGGCCGACGCCCCGCCCGCCGCGTGGGTGATGCGTGAGCTGGCGCAGTTCACCCGTGGCTGCCCGCTGGTGGCCCACAACGCGTCCTTCGACCGCGGCTTCTGGCAGGCAGAGATGGCTTGGGCGGGCTGCGAGCCGGACCCGGCGCATGAGTTTGTCTGCACCGTGCTGCTGGCTCGCCGTCTTTACGCCGATGCGCCCAATTGCAAGCTCGGCACCTTGGCACGGCATTTCCAGCTGCCTGATTCGGGCCGGGCTCACCGTGCGCTGGCCGATGCCAGCACCACGGCCCATCTGCTTTTGCGCATGCAGCAAGACGTGGCGGAGCGCTTCGCCACTGACCTCGGGCCTTTGTCGGTGGACCATGCGGTGCTGTCCTGCCTGCAGCGCAGCAGCAAAACGGCCCTGAAGCGGGCGCTGCAAGCCCATGCCAAGGCCAGGCTGGGCTCGGCAGCCCTTCTTCTTTCGGCCTAGAAAATATCGCGCTGTCAAGCGCCGGCCCGGCGCGCAATGGCAAGCAAAATACCGCCCTTCCGTTTCGTGTTCCCGCACAAGAGCATTTGCCGCCCGGTCTGAGCCGATGGCGGCTGGTGGTTCGGAACTTCGGGAGTGGTTCGTTCTTGGTTTCCTTTTGAGTTCTTTCTTGTATGTCGAGTATTCAGGTTCGCCCCGCCACGCTGCGTGATGCCAAGGGCATTGCAGAAATCCATGTCGCGGCTTGGCAAGATGCCTACAAAGGTCTGCTGCCCGATTCCGTGCTGGACGCCCTGTCGGTGCAGAAACGCCAGGCTTTCTGGCGCGAAGCCATCGATCTGTGCGAGCCCCAGGTGGTGGTGGCCCATATCGACAACGAGTTGATGGGTTTCGTCGGCTTCGACCGTTCGCGCGACAAGGGCACGCCCTCGAGCACCGGCGAGATCTGGGCCATGTACGTGAACCCCATCCACTGGGACAAGGGTGTGGGCCTGGCGTTGTGGGATGCCGCCCGCGACGGCTTGCAAGAAGAAGGCTGCACCAAGGTCACCCTGTGGACCTATCTGCGCAACGAGCGCGCCTTGCGCTTCTTTGACCTGGCCGGCTTCAAGCGCGAGCTGGGCAGCGCCAAGACCACCGAGGTCGGTGGCGTGCGTCTGGAAGAACTGCGCCTGCATCGCTCCCTGGTCTGAACGCATCGGCGCCTTCGCGCCTGAAGTTTTCAGCTTCATCAAAACCAGCCACCTTCGGGTCGCTGGTTTTTTTTCGTCCATTTTTCTGAGAGACCTAGCGCTTCATTCAAGCGGAATGTTGCGGCCCAAGACATGCGTTTCCTTTTCGATGGTGACGGGCCAAAGTCAAAGCAAGGAGAGGGTAAAGTAATGGCCCCTTACTTTCTGAATTGACGACACGTGCTGGCCAAGCTGACTTCCAAGAATCAATTGACGCTTCCGAAAAGCGTGACCCAGCCCCTGGGACCCGTGCAGTACTTCGAGGTCCACACCCAAGCCGGCCAAATCATCCTGACCCCCGTGCGAATCCAGCGAGGCGACGCGCTGCGCGCCAAACTCGCCGAGCTCGACATCGACGCCAAAACCATCGAGTCCGCCCTGCGCTGGGCCGACAAAACCATCGAGACCCCGGCTCGTAAAAAAACAGCCTCGGCAGAAAAAAAGCCTGCACCCCAAAAAACGGTTGCGGTCAAAAAAACGCGGGCAAAACCATTGAGTGCCGCGAAATCGATCTCCGCAAAAAACGCAGCGGCAAAAACACGCAGGGCGCCAGCGGTGAAAACCACTGAGACCGCGAAAGCAGCGCCCAAACCACGCAGCGTCACACGCAAGCCGGCGAGCAGCAAAGCGGTGTCGGCGCAACAGGTCTTTGCGCGTGCCAAGGCGGTGAAACGGTGACGCGGGTTCGCACGCGGTCCAAGAGACCCAAGCAAGCCAGCCGCGTCGTGCTGGATCTGCCGCTGCTTTTGCGGGCCTTGCTGTGCAGCGATGACGCCGCTCAGGCCTTGCGTCAGGCCTGGCAGTCCGGCGCTTGCGTGCCCCTGGTCAATGGGGGGATGGCGCAGGCCTTGATCACCGCGCTGCGCTTTCCTCGCCTGGCTCTTAGCGAGGCGCAGCAGCAAGAACTTCTGGCTGATTTCTTGCCCTATGCCGAGGTGGTGACGCCGCCAGCGCCTGCCGAGCACAGGCGTTCGCGTGAGGCTTCGGCTGCCTTGGAGTTGGCCTTGTGGCCGCACGCCAAGGCCGAGTGGTGGCTGTGCGATGACCCGGCTTTGAGACTGCGTGGTCAGCGCTTGATCGGCCGCCGCCAACTCCCGGGTTTGAAAGGCTTGAGTTGCGAAGAATTTCTCGCCGGCCTGTCATCTGCTGGACACGATGTAACGGGTTAGTCTGCTAGGCTGCGCGCCTCAGCATCATGAATCGATTCGACCAAAGTTCTCCGACCACCGGCATGTGGCGGGTGGTGTTTTACGAGCGGCGTGCCAACCGTGTGCGCCTCGACCGATCCGGCCCCTGGCTCACCAGCAAGCAACTCGCCCGGCAATGGGCGAGTTGGTTTGGCGAACGCGGCTATCACGTGGCCTTGCAGGATCAAACCGGGGAACTGGAACGGCTCACCGTGGGCCTGCCGGGCTGAGGTTCCCGATCGGGGCTTGAAATTCAGTGCAGACGCGGCCGGATGGCGGCCGGGCAGTAGCCCTGGTATTCAAGCGCCCAGCCCTCGGTCGCGCTGTGCTCGCAATGGCTTTGGACTTGCTGGGCACTGAGCTTTTTCGCCGCTGCGCGCTGCACCAGGGCCTCGGCTTGAGCCGGGCTCAGCTGCAGGGCAAACAGGGTCCAGCGGCGTTGCAGCAGCGGATCGCTCCAGGCATCTTCGAGCGCCCAGCGGATCTCTTCCTCGCGATCGAGTGACTTCACCGCCAGCACACGCGGCGCCAAGGCCAGCACAAAGCGGTTGAAGTCGCCACGCAGCTTGTCGCTGGGCAGGAGGGCTTCGATGCGGGCCAGACGCTGGCTCCAGCCCGGGCGCGCCAGCTGGCGTGTCACCAGGGCTTGCAGGGCCTGAATCGGGTTGAACAGGCGCAGGCGGTTGGGTGGCAGCACATGCAGCGGGATTCGCGCGGCCTTTTCGTGGGGCAGGGCAGTGACAAAGCTGCACAGGGTCGCGATGCGTGCCCATTGGGTGGCGTCCAGGCCGGCGGTGTGTCGGATCGGGCCCTGTTGCAGGCTTTGCGCCAGTGCAGAGGCGCTGTGCCAGTCGTGCCCGGCTTTGGCGGCATTGGCTTGGCGGCTCAGGCTGACCAGATTGCCGGCGGCATAGCCGGCGTCGTCGCGCACCCGGTCGATGGATTTTTGCAGTGCATCGCCGGCTTTGTCATTCAGCGCCTGTCGCAGGATGGGGCAGAGTGCCGTGTCAATCTGCTGCATGAAATTGGGCGTCAGTTGCACCAGCTCAAAACTGCGGCCGCGTGCCCAGGCATGGCTGCGCAGGGCCAGCCAGCGCTGGGTGTGGGTGGTGGCCGGCAAGGTGCGCGCACCGAAAGTGGCGGTGCCAGCCAGCCAGCCCTGGCGCAAGGGCGAGTTGGGGTAGAGGTGTTCGACCGGCGGGGTCAGGCCGTGGTGCGCATAGTCCCAGCCGAGTGCCTGGCCCAGGGCCTGGTGGGCCGGCAGGGGTGATGCTGGGGTCAGGTCTTGCCCATCGGGGCTCGGGATGCTGTGGCCTGCGTGGATGAAGGCCAGATCCTGTTGTCGTGCGGCGCCCGGCGTGGCGCTGGCGTTCACGGGGGTGAGGGTGCGTGCTGCGATCGATGCCATGGGAAATCTCCTGGTGCCGGTCACCACGAACTTGAGCGACCTTGTGGCACAGTGTCTGGGCTCGCTGGCTCACAGCGTGAGCTACCAAAAAACAGGAGATCGCATGGATCGCACCGAGCGTTTCTACAAGATCGAAATGATGATTCGCAGCCGTGAATGCGTCAGCTTTGCCAGCCTGCTGGAGACCTTGGAGGTGTCACCGGCCACTTTGAAGCGTGATCTGCAGTACCTGCGCGAGCGCATGGATGCGCCCATCGAGTACGACGCCAGCGCCAATGGCTACCGTTTCGGCCAGCAGTGGCGCGGGCGGCAGCACGAGTTGCCGGGTGTGTGGTTCAGCGAGAAAGAGCTGCATGCCTTGCTGACCATGCACCAGATGCTGTCCAGTCTGGACGAAGAGGGCATTCTGAGCCGGCATCTGCAACCCATGTTCGACAAGCTGACCAGCATGCTGGGAGTGGATGAGGCCGAGGCCAAGGAGCTGACCCAGCGCATCAAGCTGATCAGTACAGCCCGCCGCCGTGTGGTGGCCGAGTGCTTTGAAACCGTGGGCAGTGCCGTGGTCAAGCGGCAGCGCCTGAGCATGGGCTATCGCAGCCGCAGCCAGGGCGGACGTGCAGGGCAGCTGCGCCGCCGCACGGTGTCACCGCAGCGCCTGGTTCACTACCGCAACACCTGGTATCTCGATGCCTGGTGCCATGACAGCGAGGGCTTTCGTCGCTTTGCGCTCGATGCCATGGACGGTGTGGAGCTGCTGACAGAACGCGCCAAGGCCGTGCCGCTCAAGCAGTTGGAGGCCGAGCTGGATCAGGGCTACGGCATTTTTGCCGGCGCCCAGGCGCAGCAGGCCCAGCTCTTGTTCAGCGCCGAGGCGGCGCAATGGGTGAGCAAGGAGGAGTGGCACCCCAGCCAGCGCAGCGAGTGGCTCGATGACGGACGCTGGCGCCTGGAGGTGCCCTACGTCGACGCCACTGAGCTCTTGATGGACTTGCTGCGCCACGCTGGGCAGGTGGAGGTGCTGGGCCCGGCGAACCTGCGCACTGCCTATGCCAAGCGCCTGCGCGGCGCGGTCGAGGCTTTGGGCGGCTGAGCTCAGGCCTCGGTGGTTTTGCTCTCGTCCTGATCCAGGCGGGCCAGGCGCTCGCTGTGCCAGTAGATGTCGTCACCGCCGAGGCCGTCCAGGTTGGCGCGGTTGAGCACGCGGGCCAGCACAAAGAGCAGGTCGGACAAGCGGTTCAGGTACTGGCGCGGCGCAGCGTTGATGGTCTCCGCGGCGGCCAGGGTGACCACCGCCCGCTCGGCGCGGCGGGCCACAGTACGGCAGACATGGGCAATGGCAGCGCTGCGGGTGCCGGCCGGCAGGATGAATTCCTTGAGCCGGGGCAGGGCGGCGTTGTAATGGGCCAGGGCCTGGTCCAGGCGCAGCACGGCGCCTTCCTTGAGCAACTCGTAGCCGGGCATGCACAGCTCGCCCCCAAGATTGAAGAGCTCGTGCTGGATGGTCACCAGCAGCTCACGCACATCCTCGGGCAGGGGCTCGGCCAGCAGCACCCCGAGGTTGGAATTGAGCTCGTCCACATCGCCCATGGCCTGCACGCGCAGATGATCTTTGGGCACGCGGCTGCCATCGCCGAGGCCGGTGCTGCCGTCGTCACCGGTGCGAGTGGCAATATTGGAAAGTCGATTGGCCATGGGGCTTGCCGGGTCCGGCGTGGTCTGTGAACAAGCCGGCATCTTGCCCCAAGTTCAATGGCCCAGTGGCTTCAGTGGCGACGGCCGCTGCGATGAAAGGCCGGCTTGTGGCCAGCCATTTGTGCGTGGCGCGGCCGCTCGGTAGGCGGACTGACTTTCAAGCCGGGGTCGTCACGCAAGGGTTTGGCCTCGGGCGTGAGCGTCTGCAGCAGGTTCTTCACGGCCAGGCGCAAGAGATCCAGCCGCAAAGCACCCACCAGAGCCAGCAGCAAGGCCAGCAAGATCAGCAGGGTCGAGAGATCAGCCATGGTGTTCAAGCCTCCATCGAACTGACAAATATCGGTCAAGCAGCCGACACCCTCATGGTGTCACGGCCCGGCGCTGTCGTCCACGGCTTTGACCGTCAGTCCTTGTTTCGCCAGTGTTTGTTTGCAGGCGGTAAGAAAAAAGCCACCGGGGTGAGCCGGTGGCTTTGGCAGGCTGAGCAAGCGCGTGAGCGGTATCGCCTCAGAACTGGCGGTTGTACTGCAGACCCAGCAGGGCCGAGTTCAGCTTGTAGCGGCCCTTGATGGTGGCGCAGCTGGAGGTGTTGCCGGACGGGTTGCAGACGGCGGAGCCGGCGGCGTTGACCTGGGCACCGTTGTCGTACATATCGATCTGGCTCGGGGCCACACGGATGAAGCTCAGGGCGAAGTCGACGGAGTTCTTGGCGTCCAGCTTCCAGTTCAGGCCGCCGGAGATCCAGGTGCGGTCGTTGTCTGGGATCGAAGGCGTGCGGGTCGTGGCCTTGACCGGGCTTTGGTCGTAGGCGATGCCGGCGCGCAGCTTCAGGTCGTCACTCCACTGGTAGTTCAGGCCGAAGGAGCCGCGGACGGTGTTGATCCAGTTTTCCGGGGTCAGGGAATCCGGCAGGTTGTTGGCGAAGTCGATGCGCAGTTCGCTGAAACGCGAGTGGCGGGTGAAGGTCACATCGGCCATCACGGCCAGCTTGTCCTGCTGCTTGAAGAAGGACAGCGACAGGGATTCGGGCGTGTCGACCTTCAGGCTGGCATCGCTGTTGGTGTACAGGCCTACCAGACGCTGCTGCACCGTGGTGCCGGCATTGGTGCCGGGCAGGGCGTTGTTCAGCAGGGTGGCCAGATTGCCAGCAGGCGTGGCCACGTTCCAGACCGCGTCGCCCTTGAGCTTGTGCGAGATCTTGGAGCGGTAGGCGATGCCGAAACGGGTGTCCTGGTTGGGCGAGTACATCAGGCCCATATTGAAGCCCAGGCCCCAGTCCTTGCCTTCGACTTCGACGCCACCCGAATAGGTCGGGTTGCCCGAGACCGCCTGGATGATGCCACCCAGCTTGTTCAGCACGGCGGCACGGATCATGGGCAGCGGCACGGTCGGCGTGGCGGCGGCCGCCTTGGCCACTTCCTGCTCGACGATCAGGCCCAGTGCGCCCGAACCGAAGTCGGCACCCTTGGCCAGATTGCCTTCGATGTACTGGGCGGTCAGGCCGGCGCCGACGCTCAGCTTTTCGTTCACCTTGAAGGCGATCGAGGGGTTCAGGGCGATGGTCTTGAGCTCGGTTCCGATGCTGTTGTAGCGACCAGCCCAGTCCTTGTCGTACTCGCTCTTGGAGCCGAAGGGCACGAACAGCGCCATGCCGACGGACAGTTCGTTGCTCAGCTTGTGGGTCAGGTAGGCATGGGGCACGGCCGTGGTGTGCACGAACTTGCCACCGTTGCCGCCCTTGGTGGGCAGACCGAAGCTGGTGATGCTGCCTTGGTCTTCAAACGTGCCCTTGGGCAGGACCACGTTGAGGACACCAGAGGCTTGGGTGCCGTCCAGGCGGGTCATGCCGGCCGGGTTGTAGAACAGCACCGAAGCGTCCGAAGCTTCCGCGGTGTTGGCGTTTGCCGTGCCTTGGGCCGAGGCCGATTGCGAACCGAAGTGGTAGCCAGAGGCCAGGGCGGACTGAGCGCACAAGCCGCCAATGACGGCCATACCGAGCGCGGAAAGCTTGAATTTCATGATGTCTCCAGTGTTGTCGTGGTAGGCCCTTTTCTTGGGCTTTTTACCATTTTGATGATAGCCTGGGCCTACAAATTAGCGCCCGCGCAGATGACGAATTAGAGCGTTCTACCCACAGACGGTAGTCACATTGGAGACAACTTCGTGCAAATACGTACAAGTTCGGTTCATCCTCTCCGTATCAACCCTGTGTTTTCGGCCCTGGCAAGCGCGGCGCTCTTGTGTGCGTGTGGCGGAAATGGTGACAGCAATCCGCAGGCACCCGAGCCCGTTGCAGCGCCCGAGTTCGCCGCCGAGATCCGCTACACCAGCTACGGCGTGCCGCACATCAAGGCGGACAACTTCAAAGGCGCGGGTTACGGCTACGGCTACGCGTTTGCGCAGGACCATATTTGCCTGTTTGCCGAAGAGATCGTCACCTTGCGCGGTGAGCGTTCGCGTTTCTTCGGCGATGTCGATGCCAGCGGCAAGCCCATCAACTACCTCGGGCAGTTTGGAGATTTCACGCCCAATCTGTCTTCGGACTTTTTCTACAAATCGCTGATGACGCCGGCCCAGGCGCAGGCGATGAAGAACGGCGCTGGTGCTGAGGTTCGCGAGCTTGTCAGCGGCTTTGTCGCCGGCTACAACCGCTACCTCAGCGACAAGGGCTTGAACGGCCTGCCGCTGGAATGCAAGGGCGCCGCCTGGGTGCGGCCGATGAACGAGGACGACGCCTACTTCCGCTTCACCCAGGCGGCCATCGCTGGCAGCTCTTTGCAGTTCATCCACGCCATCGGCAGCGCGCAGCCGCCGCTGGCCAAGCCCGCAGGCGCTGCGCCGGTGCTGCTGTCGGCCAAGGCCTTGAGGGCGAAGTCCACCCAGCTGGCCCTGGCCCGCACACCGTTGCTGCAGGGCTTGCGCCAGCTGGAAGAGCATGTGATTGGCTCCAACGGCTACGGTCTGGGCAAGGGCGCCACGCAGAGCGGCGCCGGCATGGTGCTGGGCAACCCGCACTTCCCTTGGTGGGGGGCATTGCGTCTGCATCAGCTGCACCTGACCATCCCCGGCAAGTACGACGTGATGGGAGCCACGCTGCTCGGTGCGGTGGTGCCCCTGATCGGCTTCAACAAGGATGTGGCCTGGACCCACACCTTTTCGACCGACAACCGCTTCACCCTGTTCCAGCTCAAGCTCGACCCGGCCGACCCGACCCGCTACTGGGTCGATGGAGCCTACAAGCCCATGAGCCAGACGCCGCTGTCGGTGCAGGCCTTGCAGCCCGATGGCAGCCTCAAGACCCACACGCGCACGCTCTACAGCACTGACTTCGGCCCCATGGTCAGCGATGGCGCCAGCTTCGCCTGGAGCGGTGCGGCGGGCTTTGCGCTGCGCGACGCCAACTACGGCAACACCAAGCTGCTCGACCAAGCCCTGCTCAACGGCAAATCCAGCAGTGCTGAGAGCTTGCGCGAGAACCTGGCCACCTTCAACGCCATGCCCTGGGTCAACACCATGGCGGCGGACAAGAACGGCCGCGCGCTCTATGCCAATTACTCGGTGGCGGCCAATGTCAGCGATGCGCAGCTGGCCAGCTGCGTGAACAGCCCCACCGGCCAGTTCCTGCTGGCCACACGCGGCCTGGTGCTCATGGATGGCAGCAAGTCCGCCTGCAACTGGAGTGGCGCCATCCCCGCGGCGCAGCGGCCCTATGTGCTGCGCGATGACTTCATCGTCAACGCCAACGACAGCCACTGGCTGCCCAATGATCAGGTGCGTTTGAGCGGCTACCCCAAGATCATCGCCACCGGCCCCAATGCCGAGGGCGCACCGCAGGGCGAGCGCACGCGCATGGGCATCGCCCAGGCCCTGGACCGTATTGAAGGCCGCGATGGCCTGACTGGCAAGGGCTTCACCTTGGCCCAGCTGCAGCAGGTCTATCAGAAGGCCCGCTTCTTCAAGGCCGAGCAGTGGCTGGACGAGTTTCTTGCGTCAAGCTGCAGCGGCGGCGCCCCCAGCGCCAAAGACAGCACGGGCAAGCTGACCGATCTCAGCAAGGCCTGCGCCGTGCTGGCGGCCTGGAAGAAGACCGAGGGCTTGCTCGACCCGGGCTCCTTGTTGTTCCGCAAGTTCTATGAGCTCTCGGGTGAGCTCAAGGACGCCAGCTTCTGGCGCGTGGCCTACAGCCCCGCTGACCCGGTCTACACCCCGCGTGGCTTCAACACCGCCAACAGCAAGGCCGCCACCTTGCTGGCCGATGCGGTGCAGTGGTTCGCCAGCCAGAACATCGCGCTGGAAGAGGTCAATGCGCGGCGCCAGGTCGTGGTGCGTGACAGCGCGCCCGTCCCCATCCCCGGCGGCCCTTACACCTTCAACAATGCCCGTGGCAATTTCAACGGCGGGCTCTACGGTGACCCCTTCTACGGCAACAGCTATCTGCAGTTCGTGACCTTCGATGCCAAGGGCCCGGTGGCTGAAGGCCTGTTGACCTACTCGCAGTCCAGCCACATCTTCTCGCCTCACTACTCGGACCAGACCAAGGCCTATTCCGCGATCTGTACCAAGGGTGGCGCCTGGATCAAGCTGCCCTTCAGCGAGGCCGAGATCCAGGCCGACCCGAACTACCGCAGCCTGCAGCTCCGCGAATGATGCGGGCGGCGTCTGTCTTGCCGGCCGAGATGCTGGTGGCTTTGCAGCAGCGCTTGGGCGAACGCTTCAGCACCGCCTTTGCCCAGCGAGAGCTGCACGGCCGCGACGAGTCGCCCTTCGATGTGGCGCCGCCCGATGCGGTGGTTTTTGCCGAGAGCAATGAGGAGGTGGCCTTCGTGCTGCAGCTGGCGCAGCAGCATCGCGTGCCTGTCATTCCCTACGGCACCGGCACCTCTTTGGAGGGCCATTTGCTGGCCGTGCAAGGCGGCATCAGCCTGGACCTGAGCCGGATGAAGGCCATCCTGCAACTGCATCCCGAGGACCTGACGGTCACGGTGCAGGCCGGTGTGACCCGCCAGCAGCTGAACCAGGAGATCCGCCACAGCGGCCTGTTCTTCCCCATCGATCCGGGCGCTGATGCCTCGCTGGGCGGTATGGCGGCCACGCGCGCCAGCGGTACGAATGCGGTGCGCTACGGCACCATGCGCGAGAACGTGCTGGGCCTGACCGTGCTGACGGCCAGCGGCGAGCAGATCCGCACCGGCAGCCGCGCACGCAAGAGCAGCGCCGGCTACGACCTGACCCGTTTGTTTGTGGGCAGCGAGGGCACGCTGGGCGTGATCACCGAGCTGACCTTGCGCCTGTATCCCTTGCCCGAGGCAGTGTCGGCCGCCATCTGTTTCTTCCCCAGCATCGACGCGGCGGTGCAGACCACCATCGCCATCATCCAGATGGGCATCCCGATCGCCCGCTGCGAGCTGCTCGACGCCCATGCCGTGCGTGCCGTCAACGCGCATGACCATCTGGGCCTGCGCGAATCGCCGATGTTGCTGATGGAGTTCCATGGCTCGGCGGCCAGCGTGGCCGAGCAGGCGCAGAGCGTGCAGGCCCTCGCGGCCGAGCAGGGCGGCGAGGCCTTTGAGTGGGCCAGCACGCCCGAGGCGCGCACACGGCTTTGGACTGCGCGCCACCATGCTTACCTGTCTGCCCTGCAGACCCGCCCCGGCTGCCGCTGCGTCACCACCGACACCTGCGTGCCCATCTCACGCCTGGCCGAGAGCATCAACGAATCGGTGCGTGAGGTCGAGGCCACCGAGCTGCCTTATTTCATCGTCGGCCATGTCGGTGACGGCAATTTCCACATGGGCTATTTGATCGACCCGAGCCAGCCGGCGGAGCGCGAGCTGGCCGAGCGCCTGAGCGCGCAGATGGTGGCCCGGGCCCTGCGCTTGGGTGGCACCTGCACGGGCGAGCATGGCATCGGCCTGCACAAGCAGGGCTTTCTGCTCGACGAGGCCGGGCCGGGCGCGGTGGCCCTGATGCGCAGCATCAAGGCCGCGCTGGACCCGGCTCAGATCATGAACCCGGGCAAGATCTTCGCAGCCTGAAGGAGCAGCGCAGCCTGCAGGCTGCGCGATCGATCACAAGGCCTTGACGCTGTAGCTGACCGTGCTGCCGCTGTAGCTGGCCAGCACCTGGTAGTTCTTGGCCACGCCGCCGCTGCTCAGCTGCACGCGGTAGCTGACCTGGCTGCTGCTGCTCGACTCCACCGTGATCAGGGCGCTGTCCTTGCCGGCCGTCAGCGTGGCGCTGGAGCCTTGCAGGGGGCGACCGTTGCTGGTCTGCCAGTTGCTGAACTGGGTGTCCACAAAGGCCTTGCTGTCGCTCCAGTGGGCGCTGCGCAGCTTGCTGTGGCCGAGGTTGTAGTTGTTGGCGTCGGTGACGCTGAGCTCATTCAGGCCCGCGTACTGCACACCGTTCAGGGTCAGGCTGGGCTTGCCCTGGCCGTCCACCTCGAGAAGGGCCACGGCCGTCAGCGGGCCGAAGCTTTCGCCACCGCCGGAAGCGCTCAGCTTGTCAAAGCTCAGCTGCAGCTTGACGTTGTTGCCTGGGTTGTCGAGGTTGCTGATGGCGGTCAGGAAATCGATGCGCATGCCGCCGTCGATGGCAAGGCTCTGGCCGTCGACGATGCCGCTGATCTTGTCAAAGCGCATGCTGATGTAGCTGCCAGCCGGCAAGGAGCTGGCGCTGTTGCTGACATTGGTGTCCACCACGATGGAGCCGCTGCAGTTGCGGATGATGCTGATGCCCAGGCTGCTGCAGCTGACGGTGGTGGTCTCCAGAATCTTGCGGCGCTCGGGTTCGGCGCTGCTGGGCTTGGGGCTGTTCTGGCGGCCGCTCATCAGCTCGCCGAAGGGCAGGAACAGATTGCTGGGGTCTTCGCTGCGG
>JAIXSD010000520.1 GCA_027484885.1 Rubrivivax sp. | reverse complement strand
GACAGCCAGACCTTTTACTGCATGCGCTGGCGCAACCGCCTGCTGCAGGCGCAGATCCACCTCGCCTCGCTGCAGCACCAGATGCCGCGCCTGCTGCACTGGGCAGCACTCGCTGCGGGCGAAGACAGCGCCGCCGACCTCATCCCCGCAGCGCCCTCCTTGTGCGATTTCGAGCGGGCCTGGCTGCAGGGCTGCGCCGCCTTGCTGGCCGCCCGCCCCTGGCCGGATGCGCGCCTGGCAGCCTGGGCCGAGGCCATGGAGGCGCGCGGGCTGCAGCGCCTGGCCTGGCAGCAAGCGCTGCTGCGGGCGCTAAGCCCGCCGGCCAGCCAGCCGGCCAGCAGCGCCGGGCTGGATGCCCTGCGGGACTGCCTGCAAGCCCTGCGCAGCGCCCAGCAGCTGAACGAAGCGCTGAACCGCGTGCGCCTGCTGGCGCCCAAGCTGGTCGGGCCGCTGGCCGCCCTGCTGGCCCAGCCGGCCATCGTCCACCACCCGCTGGCGCGCCAGAACGCGCGCCACTGGCTGCAGGTCTTGCGCGGCGGGCCGGCGCCGGCGGCGCCCATGGCCGAGGCATTGCAGGAGCAGCCGCGCCCGGAGGCTCAAACCGCGAGCCGCGCCGATCCACAGGCCAGCCCGCCGCCCTTCGGCCTGACCCGGCGCGAATGGCAGGTGCTGCAGCTGATCGGCAGCGAGCTCAGCAACGAGCAGATCGCCGCGCAGCTTTTCGTCTCGGTCACCACGGTCAAGACCCACATCAACCGGCTTTACGCCAAACTGCACATCAGCTCGCGCGAAGAAGCCATGCAGCGGGCCCGCACCGTGCCGCGCTGAACGTGGGTGCTGGCGCGGCCTCCACCCCAGATTCCACCCCGGGGGCGGACGCGCCGGCGGCCCGCCTCTGAGCAGAATGCCGGCCCGGACTTGCCTGCCCTGGCCGCCACCCGACCGTGAACCTGAAAGCCCCGCCCATGCTGCCTGCTTCAACTCCGCTGCTCCTGGTCCATCCGCAGATCAGCCCCTGGGTGCAGCGCGGCCCCGAGGGTTGCGAGATCAGCCTGCTCAGCGAACGCGAACAGCTGGACCAGGTCTATCTGCGCAGCCAGCCCGACAACGAAGAGCAGCTGATCGCCATGCACTACGCCGGCCGCCAGGGCCAGCTGCACCGCTGGCGGGCCTGGCTGCCCTGGAACCACGGCCATGCGCTGTCGCTCTATGCCTTCAAGGTGCTGGTGGACGGCACGCAGCACTGGCTGGCGGCCGACGGCGCGCATGAACACCTGCCGCCGGAGCACCTGCATTTCCGCCTGAATCGCCAGCAGCAGCCGCCCGACTGGGTGCGCGAGCAGGTCTTCTACCAAATCTTCCCCGACCGTTTTCATGCCGCCGAGCAGAGCCCGCGGCTGCCCAGCCGCCAGGGTCAGGTCTTGCCCGGCCAGGCCGGGCGCGCGGTGGTGGAGCCGGCCTGGCATGAACCGGTGGACCCGGCCCATGCGGCCAACAGCTTTTACGGCGGTGACCTGCCCGGCATCACCGAAAAGCTCGACTATCTGCAGCAGGAACTGGGCATCAGCGCCCTCTACCTGAACCCCATCTTCAGCTCGGGCAGCAACCACAAATACGACTGCGACGACTACTTCCAGGTCGACGCGCAACTGGGCGGCAACCGCGCCCTGGTCGAGCTGCGCGAGGCCACGGCCACGCGCGGCATGAGGCTGGTGCTGGATGCGGTGGTCAACCACACCGGCGTCAACCACCCCTGGTTCAACCAGACCGGCGTGCATGCGGAACTGGGTGCGGCGCAATCCATCCATTCGCCCTACCGCAGCTTCTATGCCTTCGACACACAGGGCCGGCCGCTAGGCTGGAAAGGCTACGACTCGCTGCCGGTGCTGGACTTCAGCTCGGCGGCGCTGCGCCAGGCCATTTACGCCGGGCCGAACGCGGTGCTGCGCCACTGGCTGCGCCCGCCCTACGCCATCGACGGCTGGCGCCTCGATGTGATCCACATGCTGGGCGAAGGCCCGGGCGCGCGCAACAACGCCCAGTTCGTGCGCGAGTTCCGCCAGGCCATCAAGCAGGAAAACAGCCAAGCCTATGTGCTGGGCGAGCATTTCGCCGAGGCCACGCGCTGGCTGCAGGGCGACCAGGAAGACGGGGCCATGAACTACTACGGCTTCGCCCATCCGGTGCGCGCCTGGTTGGCCGACCTGGATGTGGCCTACCAGCCGATCCGCCTGAGCACGGCGGCCTTCGAGCGCTGGCTGGCGCGCGGCCGCGCCACCATCCCCTATGCCAACCAGCTGGCCCAGCTCAATCTGCTGGACAGCCACGACACCTCGCGCTTCTTCAGCCTGCTGGGCGAAGACACGGCCCGCATGGCCCTGGCCGCCACCCTGCTCTTCACCAGCCCGGGCGCGCCCTGCATCTACTACGGCGACGAAATCGGCCTGCCCGGCGGCCAGGATCCCGACTGTCGCCGCCCCTTCCCCTGGGACCGCGCGCAGTGGAACCTGCCTCTGTTCCAGCACTACCGCGCGCTGATCCAGCTGCGCCAGAGCCGCGGCGAATGGCGCCACGGCGCGGTGCAAACCCTGGCGGTGGCTGAGCAGGCCCTGGTGTTCGCCCGCCACACCGATTGGGAGGCCACGGTCGTGGCGGTGAACCGCGGTGATCAAGCCCTGAGCCTGGACATCCCCGTCTGGCAGCTGCCCTTGCAGGTGCGCCAGTGGCGCGGCGTGCACGCCGGGCCGACAGAGCATGCAGAGCCAGTGGCCATGGAGCTGCTCGATGGCGGCCACCGGGTGCGCCTGCAGCTGCCGGCCTGCAGCAGCGTGCTGCTGCTGAGCGAGTAGCTCACAGGTCGACGCCAAATCGGCGCCAAGT
>JAIXSD010000770.1 GCA_027484885.1 Rubrivivax sp. | reverse complement strand
ATGGCCAGGCGGCCCATGGCGAAGCAGGCCGGGTAGGGCTGGCCCATGGCCGACATGGCCGTCATATAGGCCACATGGCCGATGCAGGCGAGATCGCCCTGGCCGTGGCGCAGCGTGGTCTGCACCATGCGGCAGGCGGTCAGCACAAAGGCCCCGAAGCGCCGGGTCTGGTAGGTCGAGTGGGTCAGCCGGTAGTACAGGCGCATGGCCAGCAGCTGCTCGGCCAGCTGCATCTCGGGCGCGCTCAGCACGGCCTCACGGCCCTGGGCATCGAGCATCTGCTCGGTGGTTGCAAACTCGGCCGGCACGGCGGCCATGGCCTGGGCTTCGGTCTCGGCCATGGGCTGGCCCAGCAAGGCCAGGGCCTGGCAGAGCACGGGGTAGGAATCGTTGAAGCGGCCCTGGATGTGGTACTGATCCACCTGCACCAAGCACAGCTCGACCTGGCCCAGGCGGTCCTGGCAGGCGGCCAGGGCCTCGGGGTAGAGCGCCTCGGCGGCGTCGAAGTGGCCGGCCAGGTATTCGGCCTCGGCCAGGGTCTTGAACAGCTCCAGGCTGCGCGCGGGGGCGCTGGCCCAGGCGTCCGGCGCCATCAGCGCACGCGCCTGGCGCAGCAGCTGCACCGCCATGGCATGGGCGGAAGCCGCCAGCGCCCGCTGGCCGCCGCGCAGATTGAGCGTCAGCAGCTGTTCGCGCTCGGCCGGGCTGTCGATCAGGGCGCTGCCCTGGTTCAGGCAGTCCAGCACGGTGAACAGGCGCTCTTCCAGCGCCTGGGCATCACAGGCGGCCAGCAGGCGGCGGCCGCATTGCAGCTGCAGGGCCGCGCGCTGCTCGGGCGGGGTCAGGTCATGCGCGGCCTGCTGCACCCGGTCGTGGAGAAAGCGGTAGCGGGCGGCTTCCAGCAGGGCTGGGCTGTGCTCGAATTTGTAGCCTTCGTCCAGGGGCAGCAGCAGGCCGCTCTCCAGGGCCGGCCAGAGCTGGGCGGCGCAATCGGCCGCGCCCTGGCCGCTGACGGCCATCAGCTCACGCAGCGCAAAGCCCTCGCCCTGGTAGGCGCCCAGGTGGGAGGCCAGGGCCAGCAGGTTCTGGGCTGGCTGCGGCAGCTCGCGCAGTCGGGCCAGCATCAGGCTGACGACGTTGTCCGTCATGGCGCGCTGGCGGATGCGGGCCAGGTCCCAGTGCCAGGCACCGGCTTCGCGCACATAGTGCAGAGCGCCTTGCTGATGCAGACTGCGCAGGAACTGGTTCAGGAAGAAGGGGTTGCCACGGGTCTTCTCCATGCACAGCGCCGCCAGCGGCGCCACGGCCTGGGGCTGGGCTTGCAAGGTGTCGGCCACCAGGGCCTGGACATGGTCCAGGCTCAAGGGCTGCAAGGCCAGGCTGTGGGCCGGCGTGGCGGCGAGCTGGTGCAGGGCGTGGTCGGCCGCGATCTCGTTGTCGCGATAGGCGCCGATCAGCAGCAGACAGCTGCGCGCGGCCGGCTCGGCCGCCTCCAGGCCCTGCTCGCGGGCATCTTGCAGCAGCTGTTGCAGCAGCTTGAGGCTGGGTGGGTCGGCCCATTGCAAATCGTCCAGGAACAGCAGCAGCGGATGGGCCGAAGATGCCAGGCAGCGCACAAAGCGCGCAAACGCGAGGTGAAAGCGTTGCTCGTTCTCGGCCGCCGGCAGCGGCAGCAAGGGCGGCAGCGGGCCGGTCAGCAGGCTGAGCTGGGGCACGATGGCGGCCACCGCGCCGGCCTGTTCGCCCAGCGCCGCCAAGAGGCTCTCGCGCCAGCGTTGGCGGCGCTCCGGGCTCTCCACGGCCAGCTGCTGCATCAGCGGCTGGAAGGCCTGGATCAAGGCGGCATAAGGCTCGTTGCGGCTGTACTGGTCGCATTTGCCGCGCGCGAAATAGGCGCGCCGCGCCAGGGCCGGGCGGTGCAGCTCGGCCACCAGGGCGGTCTTGCCGATGCCCGAGTAGCCGCTGACCAGCACCAGCTCCACCGCGCCCGCGCAGGCGCGCTCGAAGGCGGCCAGCAGGGCAGCGCTTTCGGCCTCGCGGCCGTAGAGTTTTTGGGCGATGCAAAAGCGCTCGGGCACATCGGCGCGGCCCAGCTTGAAGGGCTCGATGCGGCCCTCGTGCGCCCAGGCTTCGGCGCATTGCTGCAGGTCGTGCAGCAGGCCGAAGCTGCTCTGGTAGCGCTCGTCCGGCACCTTGGCCAGAAGCTTGTGCACCAGGGCCGAGAGCGGCTCGGGGATGCGTGGGTCCAGGCGGTGCAGCGGCGTCGGGCTGAGCGCAATCTGGGCATGGAGCAGGGCGATCGGGTCGCTGAGCTGAAAAGGGCGTCGGCCGCTGAACAGCTCGTACAGGCTGACACCCAGCGAGTAGAAATCGCTGCGGTAGTCGACCTCCAGATTGGTGCGCCCGGTCTGTTCGGGCGAGATGTAGTCCAGGGTGCCGCGCAGGTAGGACTCTGGCGGCTGCGCCTGCTCATGGTCCAGGCGCGTGGACAGGGCGAAATCGCAGAGCTTGATGCGCAGCCGGCTCAGGTCCACCAGCACATTCTTGGGTGCGATATCGCCGTGGATCAGGCGTTGCTGGTGCACATCGCTGAGCGCCTGGCTCAGCTGCACCGCCAGGCTCAGGCGCTCGCCCAGGTCCAGCGGCTGGCTGGCGATCAGCTGGGCCAGATTGGCATTGCCAAAGTCCTCCAGCACCAGCACCGGCCGGTCGCCCTCTTCGCGCAGGGCCAGGGCGCGGATCACGCGCTCCGACTGCAGCTGCTGCAGCATGGCGAACTCGTGGCGCCAGCGCGCCGCCAGCTCGGGGCCGGGGTGTTCGGTTTCGGGGTACTTGATCACCACCGGCTCGCCCTCGGGCGAGCGGGCGCTGGCCACCACGGTGCCGCCGCCGTGGTAGAGGATGTCCTTGAGGGTGTAGCCAGCGAGTTGCATCAGATCGGGCGGTGGAGCCGGGAGGGCAGGGAGGGGCAGGCGTGAAGAGGATAACGCGGCAGTGTCTCAGTTCATCGTGACCTGAGTGCCCCGGGGCCTCAGGGTTTGCGCCGATTCGTTCACGTCCCGCCCGCCTCATGAGCCTGGTAAGCGCGGGGCTGGCCTGAGAATGAAAAAGCGGCCCCGAGGGGCCGCTTTGCAGATCGCCCGGCTGGGCGATGCGGGGAGGGGCTGCGATCCAGGATCAGCAGGCCTTGACGCTTTCGACGCTCTTGGCGTTCTCGGCGTACTCCTCGATCTGGTCGAAGTTCATGTACTTGTAGATCGAGGCGCCGTCCTTGTTCACCACGCCCATGGCTTCGTGGTACTCGGCCACGGTGGGGATCTTGCCCAGCTTGGAGGCAATCGCCGCCAGCTCGGCCGAGGCCAGGAACACATTGGTGTTTTTGCCCAAGCGGTTGGGGAAGTTGCGGGT
>JAIXSD010000038.1 GCA_027484885.1 Rubrivivax sp. | reverse complement strand
TTCACACCACGCATTCGAGGCCGACGCCATGGGATTGATCTTGCTGGAGGCCTTGGGGGCCTTGGCGCTGTTCGTGTTCATCATCTGGTGGACCATGTTCGCCGGCCGCAACAAGGGCGAGCGCAAGGACGACTGATCACTTCGGCGGGACGAGGAAGCTCATCGGCGCGCGCCGCAGCCGGCCCCGGATGGCGGCGTAGACGCGGCGGCGGTCGGCCAGGCGGATGCCGCGCGAGCGCATCGCCACCTTGAAGGCGCAGAAGAAGCTCACGCCCACGTTGAGCATGCCGATGCCGGCGATGCACAGCACGCACGACCAGAACGCCCAGGTGGCCATCACGCCCACGCCCAGGGCCCCCACCGCAGCGGCCAGCTGGCCGGTGGACAGGGTCACGTGCCGCACCTCGATGGGCAGGCCGATGAAGGACAGCAGGGCCGGCACCAGGCCCAGCATCAAGCCCAGCGAGATATTGGCCGCCAGGCCCGAGACATTGCCGCGCCACCAGGCCGCCCAGCGCTGCGCGCGCGCCTGGCCCAGGCGGGCGATCAAGCCGGGGTTCCAGGCGATGGCCGCGTCCACGCGGTGCAGCACGAACCAGTTCTCCACCCAGCCGGCGACCAGGCTGCTGGCGAACAGCAGCACCCCGGTGAAAGCCGCGAACAGGGGCGAGGGGCCGAGCAGGCTCAGCGAATGCAGCACGTAGTGCGCGTTCTTCTCGCCCACCAGGGGCGCGCCCATCAAGAGGCCGCTGAGCTGCTGCACGCCCAGCACCACCGGCGCCACCACGGCCAAATTGCCCAGGATGCCGGCGATCTGCGAGCGCAGCAGATGTGCCACTTCATCGACAAAGCTGCTCAGGCCTTCCGGCGTGTTGATGTGCTGCAGCTTGGCGGCCATGGCCGGCGCCGTCATGGCGGGCTGCTTGGTGGCCACCGTCCAGTGCAGCAGATGGATGATGACGAAGCTGGCCGCGTAGTTCAAGCCCGACCAGAAGCCGGCCCAGAAGGCGGTCAGGCCGAGCGCCATGACCATGAACTTGGCAAAGGTGGTGCCGGCGATGATGGCGCCGCCGCCGGCCGCGTGGCGCAGCATCTGGCGGTAGTCCTCGCGGCTGCGGGTGATGTAGTGTTCGCCGGTCTCGGCGCTGCGCTCGGCCACCTTGCGGGCCAGCAGCGAATAGTGGTGCGAGAACAGGGTGCGGATGCTGCGCCGCTCGTGGCCCACGCGCACCAGGCCGGCCAACAGCCGGGCCAGCTCGCGCCGGCTTTGCTCGGCGCCCAGGCAATCCAGCAAGGCCTCGATGCGCTGCACGCGCGCCAGCATCTGCTCCACGGCAAAGACGATGTCCACCGACACGCCGTAGGCCTCCAGATGCTCAGGCACGCTGGCCGCAGCGCGCTGGCACACATCCAGCAGGGCGCGCAGCAGCTGCAGGGCTTGGCCGCTGCGCGCCGCGTCGCCGCTGCGCAGGGCCTGGATCAGCTGGTCGCAGGCGCCGGCTAGTTGTTCAAACGGTTGATCGGCCAGCAGCTCGGGGCTCATGCGCTTGCGCAAGGGACCCGAGAGGCCGGCCGCGCGCACGCTGCTGACCAGAACGGTCAGGCCGCGCAGCATGGCTTCGCGCCACTGCGGCTGGGTGTCGGGCGCGGCGCGGGTCTCGCTGGCGGCCGGCAGGGCCGGGTTCAGCAGGGCGGCCAGGCGTTGCAGCAGGGGCTCGTCCAGGGCCAGCAGCCACTGCTCGTCGCTGTCTTCGGGGAAGAGCAGGCCGAACAGCTCGGCCAGATCGCGCGTGTCGGCCGTGCGTGGCAGCAGGCGCTGCTGCAGGCGGTGCTGGAACTCGGCCCAGAGCGCCACGCGCGGCGCAAAGCCGACATCGGCGAACAGGCCGCTGGCGTCGACGTCGCGCCAGATCGAGGTGAGCAGCGAGCGCACCGCCTGCGCATGCTCGGGGTTGCGCTCCAGCACATTGAGCAGGTGCTTGAGCCGCAGCACGGGCAGCAGGCTGCTGCCGCTGCGCTCGCGTTCTTCTTCGCGGCTGGGTGGGTGGCGCAGCCATTCGAGCAGCCGGGCCAGCCAGAGATTGCGCGCGGCCAGTTCGGCGCGCGGATCGGCGGCGTTGAGCAGGGCGGTCAGGTCCCAGCTCGGCGCGCGGCGCAGCGAGCCCCCCAGCATCAATGCAGGGCGCCGCTGTCGGCGAGCAGGAACTCTGGCACCTCGGCGTAGAACACCTCGGCGTTCTCGGTGGCGCAGAGGAAGCGGCCACGCATGCTGCCCTGCGGCGTGGCGATCTGCGCCCAGGAGCTGTACTGGAAGCTCTGGCCCGGGGCCAGCAGAGGCTGGTGGCCCACGACCGCCAGGCCGTGGACTTCTTGCTCATGGCCACGGGCGTCGACGATGTGCCAATGCCGGCCGATCAGCTGGGCGCTGATGTCGCCAGTGTTCTCGATCGTGATCGTGTAGCTGAAGGCGTACAGGTCTTGCGCGACATCGGTCTGTTCGGGCAGGACTTGCACGAGCGCGGAGCATTTGAACTGAGGCTTGGGCATGCGGCCGATTCTAGGTTGTCCCTCTGGCCGGGACGCTATGCTGCGACCCAAGCCCTTGTGTTCGGGCGGCCTTGGTCTTTTTGCCTCTACTTCGCCACCGTCATGACTCCGCAACAAACCCTGTATTTGCCGGCCGATGGCTGGCCCCGCTGCCGCTGGTGCGCCGCCGCGCCCGGTGATGCCGTCTATCTGGAGTACCACGACAGCGAGTGGGGCTTTCCGGTGGCCGATGACCGCCGCCTGTTCGAGAAGCTGTGCCTGGAGGGCTTTCAGTCAGGCCTGTCCTGGCGCACCATCCTCAACAAGCGTGAGGCTTTTCGTGCCGCTTTTGCCAACTTCGAGATCGAGCCCATGGCCCGCTTCGGCCCGGACGATGTCGAACGCCTCTTGCAGGACGCCGGCATCGTGCGCCACCGCGGCAAGATCGAGGCCGTGATCCATAACGCCGCCCGCGCACGGGAGCTGGTGGCCGAGCAGGGCTCGCTCGCCCGCTACATCTGGGGGTTTGAGCCCAGCCACCACGCGGTACCCGTGCCGGGCGAAATCGCCACCGAATCTGACGCGTCGCGCGCC
>JAIXSD010000379.1 GCA_027484885.1 Rubrivivax sp. | reverse complement strand
GCTGGGGCTGGGGCCGGGACCGCGCCGGCTTGCAGCGCTTGCTGGCCTATGCCCACCAGCTCTCGGCAGGTGACTTGAGCCAGGGGCTCAAGCCCGCATCTGGCCTGAGCGGCCACGGCGATTTGCGGGCCCTGGAGGCCGCGCTGAACCAGCTGCGCGTCAATCTGCGCGCCCTGGTGGCCGACACCCTGGACGAGCTGCGTGATATGGCCCATTTGAGCCGAGAGATCGCCCAAGGCAATGCCGACCTGGCCCAGCGCACCGGCGCGCAGGCCGCCAGCCTCGAGCAAACCGCGGCAGCGATGGAGCAGATCACCGGCACGGTGCGCAGCAGCACCGACAGCGCCCACCAGGCCTCCTCGGTGGCCGAAGAGCTGAGCCGCGTCAGCGGGCAGAGCGGCGAGGTGGTGCACCATGTCACCGACACCATGGGCGGCATCGCCGGCGCCTCGCGCCGGATTGGCGAGATCATCCAGGTGATCGATTCGATCGCGTTCCAGACCAACATCCTGGCCCTCAACGCGGCGGTTGAATCGGCCCGCGCTGGTGAGCATGGCCGCGGCTTCGCAGTCGTGGCCAGCGAGGTCAGGGCCTTGGCGCAGCGCAGCCAGCAGGCCGCTGGAGAGATCCGGCAGCTGATCCACGACTCGGCCGAAAAGGTCGAGGCCGGCGAACGCCAGACCCGCAGCGCGCAAGACAGCATCGAGCAAACCCTGCAGTCGGTGCAGCATTTCACCCGCTTGATCGGCCAGATCCACCTCGGCGCGGACGAACAGCTGCGCGGCATCTCGCAGGTCAACCAGGCCATCGGCCATCTGGACGGCATCACGCAGCAGAACTCCGCTCTGGTTGAACAGCTGGCGCGGGCGGCCGCGGTGCTGCAGACCCAGGTCGCTGAGGTGGAGGCAGCCGTGCAGATCTTCCGCCTCCAAGGCGGCGGCAGCCGCAAGCTGCCCGACGCGGTGGCCCTGCGCCGCGCCAGCCGCCCGCCCCACGAGGGCTGAGGCGGGATCGACGCGAAAAGCTGGGCATCTGCGCCGCTTCAAACCGGGTTGGCGGGTACCCAAGCGCGGGCGCTTCCGATATAAGCAAATCTGCATGGGCGCTTGAGGGTTTTGGCGTCGCACCGCCCGAGAGCGTGACATAGATCGCAGACCTAGTTGAATACCAGTCTCTACAATTGGTATTTAGTTGGTTCTAATGTTGTGTGCATCCACCGATGCCCTAACCGATACACCCCGGGCCCGAATCAGGCTCATGTCCAGCGCTCGCGAGGAACGATCTTGAACACTGCGTTTGCTCTTGCTTCCAAGTCCTCAGCGGGCCGCGCCAACCAGCCACGTGCCCACGCTGGCTTCACCCTGATCGAGCTGATGATTGCCGTGGTGGTGCTGGGCGTGCTGGCGGCCATTGCCATCCCGTCCTACACCAGCTACGTCAACAAGAGCCGCGCCAAGAGCGGCAGCGCGGACCTGGCCGCCCTGGCGCTGAACATGGAGAACCGCTACCAGCTGCAGCTGAGCTACCCGGTCAATGCCGCAGGCACCGCGGCCACCACCACCATGTTCCCGGCCTGGGCGCCCACCCAATCGGCCTATTTCAACTACACCCTGGTCAGCACGGCCACCAGCTACACACTCACCGCCACCGGCAAAAGCAGCCTGGCCAGCTGCGTGATGACACTGAACAACAGCAACGCACGCACCGCCACCAGCGCCTGTGGCTTCACAACATGGTGAGTCGCCCGGGCACGCGCACAGCACACCGCGGGGTGTCGCTGATCGAGATGATGGTCACCATCGCCATCATGATGTTGCTGGCCCTGGCCGTGGCGCCGTTTTCGGCCTCCTGGGGCGCGCAAGCCTATATGCGCCAGAGCCAGACCCTCTTGATGCAGGGCATGAGCCAGCTCAAGGCCATCGCCCTGCGCAATCCGAGCGCCAGCAGCGCCGGCGCCTCGGCGGTGATGATCAGCATCCCCGGCAAGCTGTGCGTGGCCAGCGGCGTGCCTGCGGCCTTGAACTGCAACAGCGCCGCCTGGACCTCCGACCCGCCGGCCAGCATCCAGGTCAACGGCGCCAACAGCCAGTGCGTGGCGCTGGACAGCGCCGGCATGCCCGTGGCCGCCAACATCAATGGCACGGTCTGCGGCACGACGCTGAGCTTTCGCGTCAGCCGTGGCTCGGAAACGCCGCTCAACGGCACGCTGAACTGAAACCCTTGTGAACCCCGCCTCGACCCCATCCTCAAGCCTGCGCCCCCAGCCGGGCACTCGGCGCCACCGCGAGCGCGGCGACGCCTTGGTGGAAGCCTTGATCGCCATGGTGCTGCTGGGCGTGATCGGCCTGGGCCTGGTCTACGCCGTGAGCCGCGCCATGGTCGCGCAGAAGTATCAAAAAGGCCAAAGCCTGGCCATCCAGGGCATCCGCGCCGATCTGCAAGGCGCCGGCGTGGCCAATGGCTGCCCGGCCACCGGGGCCAGCACCAGCACGAGCAACCTCAGCCTGGGCGGCAATCTGCAGGTCACGGGCGTGCAGAAGACCTGCACCATCAAGGCCGTGACCGTCACAGTCAACGGTGTGGCCAAGCCCGCCAGCCTGCCCCAGGTGCAGTACGCCGCCGATGCCGACACCTTGTTCGGACCCGGCACGCTGACGGTGAGCAATTGAGGGCCGCCGGCATGACACGCACGCGTTTCTCATCCCAAGGACTTGGGCGCCAACTGGGCCTGAGCCTGATCAGCCTGATGGTGGGCATGGTGATCTCGCTGATCGCCGTGCTGGGCGCGCTGGCGCTCTACCGGAGCACGACGCAAACGGTGTTTGGAGCCGGCGGCCTGGTGCGCAGCTCCATCCAGGATGGTCAGCTGGCCACCGGGCTTTTGAGCGCGCAGATTGCCCTGCAAGGCGCCGGCTACGGCATCAGCAGCCCCAGCAGCGGCAACCACCTGCTCTTGATCAGCAATGCGGTGCTCAATGCCAGCACCGGCAAGCTCGATGGCACGGTGCTCGCCATCAATGGCGCGGCCCAAAGCGGCAATGCCCTGGTCTGGGTGCACAACCCCGGCCTGAGCGCCAATACCGCCAGCTACAGCTGCGGCGCCCTGCTCTCAGACAGCAGCAACAAGGCCCTCTACCTGCTGCAGTCCAGCACCGGCTGCCACCCTTTGAGCGCCAACTGGAAGACCATCAGCTGGACCAGCCGGGCCCTGGTGGAGGACCAGGTGCTGGCCCAGGCCGTCACCTTGAGCGCACGCAACGGCAGCAACTGCTGGCCCTACGGCGCCGTGCCCGAAACCATCAGCAAGCTCAGCGCACCGGCCGCCTCGGTCAGCGTGAGTCTCGGTTATGCCTCCAGCGTGAGCGGCAGCAGCAACACCTACATCAGCTGCCTGGCCAATTTGATCTCCTGAACAAACCATGGCCCTGCGCACCGTCCCACCCAGTCTTGTCTCGCGCTCGCTGCAGCGCGGTATTTCCTCCGTGCTCTTCATGCTGCTGACGGGCCTGTCGCTGGGCGCCATGGTGTTCGGCGGCATCTACTATGTGCGCAGCCTGCAAGTGCAATCGGTCACCGTCCATGCCCTGACCCAGGCCCAGCTCAAGGCCTGGGGCGGCATTGAGGCGGTGCGCCAGTACCTGTTCCAGATCGGCGCGGCCGAGGCCGCCAAGCTCAGCGCCAACCAGGCCGTGAGCTTTGCCGGCGTCACCGGCATCTCAGCCACTGTCAGCGAGGTGGCCGCCAACGACACGGTCAATTGCAGCGGTGGCACCCGGGTCGGTTTCAACATCACTGGCAGCAGCGGCGGCGCCAACGCTTTGTTGGCAGCCACCTTCTGCGCCAAGGGCAACCCGGGCGGTGGCGGCGGCGGCGGCAAGACCGCGGCCGTCAACATCAAGGGCAATCTCGACATCAGCGGCGACCTGACCGTGATCGGCGATGCCAATTCCAAGATCGTGGTCGACGGCAAGGTCACCGGCGCCGGCAGCCTGGCCGGCATCTCGGACCTGTACGCCTCGGGCGACATCAGCCTGGGCGGCAGCACCAGCATCGCGACCTTGTTCTCGGAAGGCAATATCGCGCTCGGCGGCAGCGGCAGCTACAGCAATGTGCAGTCGCTCAAGAATGTGGCGCTGACCGGTGGGGTGAGCGCCGGCACGATCAAGGCCAATGGCACGGTCAGCCTGGAGAGCAATGCCGTCACCGAGATCAGCGCCATCGGCAATGTCACCTTGGGCAGCAGCGCCACCATTGCCACGCTCAAGACCAAGGGCAGCGTGGTCGCCAGCAATTCCTTGATCACCGGTTCAGCACAGGTGCAAGGCAACTACGACGAACAGGTCGCCGGCAAGGTGGCCGCCGGCAGCTATGGCGGCAGCCTGACCGTGCAGCCTTGGAACACCGAGGTGCGCATGAACCGCGTGGCGGGCCTCACGGTGGCCATCACACCGCTGACGGCCGGCACCATCAGCGTGCCGACCTTCGACGCCTACGCCTACCAAAGCTCGGCCAACTATGCGTTTGAGCGCGTGGGCAACGACACCAAGGTCACGGTCAAGAACGTCAGCAACATCCCGGACGGTGTCTACTTTCTGGTCGGCAGCGGTGCCAACCAGGACTACGTCTGCAGCAGCAACAGCTACAGCCCCGCCACCTGCAAAGCCAAGATCTGCACCGGCTACAGCGACTACAACAGCTGCCTGAGCTACAGCGCCGGCAAGTGGACGATCGCCGGCGAGACCATGGCGCCCGGCATCGTTTGGTTCAAGGGCGATTTTGAAGCCGGCCAAGGCACTTACTACAACAGCTGGCTGGCCACCGGCAACATCAGCACCGGCGGAAACAACATCTCCTACGCCGTCAACTATGGTGGTTATGCCCCGGTCTGCACCAACAGCAGCTACCCCAATCTGGCGCCCAAGAACTTCTGCAAGGCCGGCAGCAGCACCCTGCTGACCGTGGGCGCAGGCAATATCGCTTTCGGCGCCGGCGGTCAGGTGGGCAACAGCTATATCGGCGGCAAGATCACCTTGGCGGCGTCCAACCATGTCTACGGTGATGTGCTGGCCGGTGACATCCTCGAGACCGGCGGCAGCACCACGGTGCACGGCTACATTTCGGCGGCCCGCATCGGCACCGCCCCCGGCGCCAGCAAAATCGGCGCCAGCACCAAGATCGATCTGAGCAACCTGCCCTCCAGCTTCAAGCCCGGCGAAGACGCGGTGACGCCCACGGCCGCCAACAGCGCCAACCTGCTGTGGTCGCGCTACCGCTGAGCGAGCGGGCGCTCAGTCGCCGCTGGCCTCAGTGACCGAGACGGCGCTCGCAGCTTGTGATGCGGCCGCAGCGGCTTCCCGCAGCTTGTCCTTCTTGCTTTTGCGCCGGCCTTTGATGCCGCCGTTGGAATTCAAGGCCTGAGCCTGCTCCGAGCTCAAAGGGCTGGCAGCGAAACCCTCGATCTGCTCGCGCGGCACCCGTTGCCCCTGGCGTTTTTCGATCAGGCGGAAATGCGCCTCGGCGCTGGCCGGCACCAGGCTGACAGCCAGGCCGGTTTCACCGGCGCGACCGGTGCGGCCGATGCGGTGGGTGTAATCGGCCGGCGAGCGCGGCAGGTCGTAGTTCACCACCACCGGCAGTTCCGGAATGTCCAGGCCGCGGGCCGCCACATCCGTGGCCACCAGCACCTGGATCTCGGCATTGCGCAAGGCCGCCAGCACCTGGGTTCGCGCACCCTGGCTCAGCTCGCCGTGCAAGGCGGCGGCCTTGATGCCATGGGCCCAAAGCTTGTCGGAGACATGCTCGGTTGCGTAGCGCGTGGCCACGAACACCAGCACCCGGCTCCAAGCCGGCTCGGTTTGCAGCAAATGCCGCAGCAAAGGCGTGCGCCGGCTCTCGTCCACCTGGATGGCGCGCTGCTGGATGGCCGCCGTGCGCTGCGGCTCGGGGGCAATGCTGACCTCCACCGGTTCGTGCAAGAGGCTCTGCGCCAGGCCCTGCACCGCCTTCGGAAAAGTGGCCGAGAAGAACAGGCTTTGCCGGCGCGCTGGCAGCAGGGCCAGGATGCGCTGCAGTTCCTCGGCAAAGCCCAGATCCAGCAGGCGATCGGCCTCGTCCAGCACCAGCATCTCGACACTGCGCAGATCGAGGGCGTTGTGGTCGATCAAGTCCAGCAAACGGCCCGGCGTGGCCACCATCACATCGGTACCGCCGCGCAATCCCATCAGCTGAGGGTTGATGGAGACGCCACCGAACGCCTCCGAGATCTTCAGCCGCGGCGATGCGCCCAGGCTGCGTGCAAACTCTCGCAGCACCTCGCCCACCTGGGCCACCAGCTCGCGCGTGGGCAGCAAGACCAGCGCCTGCAGCCGGCGCGGGCCACTGGCAGGCGGCGTGCGCAGGCGCTGCAGCAAGGGCAAGGCAAAGGCCGCCGTCTTGCCCGAGCCCGTCTGCGCCAGGCCCAGCACATCGCGCCCGGCCAGGATGGGGGGGATGGCGGCCGTCTGGATGGCGGTGGGGGCGTGGTAGCCCTGATCGCGCACAGCGCGCACAAGGGCGGGCGACAGGCCCAGCGTGGCAAACGACATCAGCAAGGCCTGACCATGAAAGAGAAGGGTCGCGATTTTACGGCCGCGAGCGCCGACGGCTTGGCAAAGCTCGATCGAGCGTCAGAACAAAGCGCCCTGCTCGGCCGCCCATTGCCCGGCCGCACGTGCCTCGATGCGCAGCAGTTGCTGCTTGGTCTGCAGCCCGCCGTGGGCCGAAAAACCACCCTGCCCTGTACCGCTGGCCAGCACGCGGTGGCAGGGCACGATGGGCGCAAAGGGATTGTGGCCTTCGGCCCGGCCCACGGCGCGCGCGGCGCCGGGCTGGCCCAGGCGCGCGGCCAGTTCGCCGTAGCTCAGGGTCTGGCCCAGCGGGATCAGGCGGGTCTGTGCCAGCACCTGGCGCTGGAACTCAGGAACCGCGCTGTCGTCGAGCTCGATGGCGAGCAGTTCCTGGTTGTCGGCCAGCTCGCCGGCCAAGAGGCGCTGCACCGCCCACACGGCGGCGGCGATCGCCGGCGGCAGCTGATCGGTCTCGCGCCCCGTGGGAAAGCGCTGGCGCAGACGGTCGCGGCTCAGGCTGGGCGTCGCTTCGGGCAGCTGGCTGCCGCAAACCCCGCGCTCGTTCCAGGCGATGCCGCAGCGGCCCAGGGCGGTGTCGAAACCATGCAGCCAGATCATCAG
>JAIXSD010000514.1 GCA_027484885.1 Rubrivivax sp. | reverse complement strand
GAGTTCCGCCAGATCGGTGACACGGAAGGTGCGCGCGAAGTGCTGACCGAGCTGATCTCCAAGACCAGCGGTGCGCTGCGCGACAAGGCGCAAGCCATGCTCAACGAGCTGCGCTGATCGGTCCTTGTGGCATCCTGTGAGGCGCTCGGCCTGGCCGAGCGCCTTTTTATTTGTGGAGTGAATGATTGATGTCGGCGCAAGACGAGGCGGAGCAGGCGCAGGTGCAGCCGGGGCCAGTGGAAGAGGGTAGTGCTGCCCCTGCAGCAGCAGCGCAGCAGCGCGTGGCGCTGGGCGTGTGCTACCGCGGCCAGGGCTACCACGGCTGGCAAAGCCAGAAGGACCGCCGCACGGTGCAGGACGTGCTGGAGCGCGCGCTCAGCGAGTTTGCGGCGGCCGAAGTGCGCACCATCTGCGCGGGCCGCACCGACACCGGCGTGCACGGGCTCAACCAGGTGGTGCATTTCGACACGGCCGTGCGGCGCGAGGCGGCCTCCTGGGTGCGTGGCACCAACCGCTACCTGCCGGCCGATGTGGCGGTGCAGTGGTGCGTGTTCCCGCCGGCCGACTTTCACGCCCGTTTTCTCGCCCGCGGCCGGCGCTACACCTTTGTGCTGCTGGAGTCGCCGGTGCGGCCGGCGGTGGAGGCGGGTTCGGTCGGCTGGGTGTTCCGCCCGCTGAATCTGGAGGCCATGCAAGCCGCTGCGGCCTTGCTGATCGGTGAGCATGACTTCAGCAGCTTCCGCTCCTCGGACTGCCAGGCGCTTTCGCCGGTGAAGACGGTGCGCGCGATCGAGATCTCGCGCCGCGGTGCCTACTGGCGCTTTGACTTCGACGCCTCGGCCTTTTTGCACCACATGGTGCGCAACATCATGGGCTGCCTGGTGGCCGTGGGGGCCGGGCATCGTGACCTGGCTTGGATGGCCGAGGTGCTGGCGGCACGCGATCGCAGCCGCGCGGCGCCGACCTTTTCGCCGGATGGGCTGTACTTCAATGGCCCGTACTACGACGCGGAGTTGGCCATCCCGACCCGCACGGCAGCCATGGATTGGCTACCCTGAGCGTGTTCCGACCGAGTTTTTTGCATTCCCGTTTTCGCCGAGGCGCCTGCGCATGAGCCGTACCCGAATCAAGATCTGTGGCCTCACCCGCGAGGCCGATGTGCGGGCCGCGGTGGCAGCCGGGGCCGATGCCATCGGCTTTGTGTTCTACGCCAAGAGCGCCCGCTTCGTCAGCCCCGCGCGCGCGGCCGAGTTGGCACGCCTGCTGCCGCCGTTTGTGACGCCGGTGGGCCTCTTCGTGAACGCCAGCGAGGCCGAGGTGCAAGCGGCGCTGGCGGCGCTGCCGAACATGCTGCTGCAGTTCCACGGCGATGAAAGTGCGGCGGATTGCGAGCGCTACGGCCGGCCTTACCTGCGCGCTGCACGCATGGAGCCGGGCTTCGATTTGTTAGACTACGCCCAACAGTTTTCAACAGCACAAGCCATCCTGCTCGACGCCCATGTCGAAGGCTATGGCGGTGGTGGAAAGGTTTTCGATTGGTCACTCATTCCAAAAAACGTGCCCTCTCCAGTCGTTTTGTCTGGTGGGTTGCATGCCGGAAATGTGCTGACTGGCGTGCTTCAGGTCCGGCCCACGGCCGTTGATGTGAGTTCCGGCGTCGAGCAAGCCAAGGGCTTGAAAGACGCCGCCCTGATCCAGCAGTTCTGCGCCGCCGTGCGCGCGGCGGATGCCGAGATGGCCCGCCAGAACTGCGCCTGAAGAGAAGCACCCTTCACCATGCAAGACTACGCACAGCCCGATGCCCAGGGGCATTTCGGCCCCATCCATGGCCAAACCTACGGCGGCAGCTTTGTCGCCGAGACCTTGGTTCACGCCCTTGACGAGCTGAAAGAGGCCTACGCCCATTTCAGCAAGGACCCCGACTTCATCGCCGAGTTCAAGCGTGAGTTGGCCCATTTTGTCGGCCGCCCCAGCCCCATCTACCATGCCGACCGCTTGAGCCGTGAGCTCGGTGGCGCCCAGGTCTACCTCAAGCGCGAGGACCTGAACCACACCGGCGCGCACAAGATCAACAACACCATCGGCCAGGCCCTGCTTGCCAAGCGCATGGGCAAGAAGCGCATCATTGCCGAGACTGGTGCCGGCCAGCACGGCGTGGCCACGGCCACCATTTGCGCCCGCTACGGCATGGAATGCGTGGTCTATATGGGCAGCGAAGACGTCAAACGCCAAAGCCCCAATGTTTACCGCATGCATCTGCTGGGCGCCCGCGTGGTGCCGGTGGAGTCGGGCTCCAAGACCCTGAAAGACGCCCTCAACGAGGCCATGCGCGACTGGGTCACCAACGTTGAGTCGACCTTCTACATCATCGGCACCGTGGCCGGCCCGCATCCGTACCCCATGCTGGTGCGCGATTTCCAGCGCGTGATCGGTGACGAGTGCCTGACACAAATGCCCGAGATGATCGGCCGCCAGCCCGATGCGGTGATTGCCTGTGTGGGCGGCGGCAGCAATGCCATGGGCATTTTCTACCCCTACATCCCGCATGCCGGCACGCGCCTGATCGGCGTGGAAGCAGCCGGGGAGGGCATGGACAGCGGCAAGCATGCGGCCACGCTGAGTGCTGGCAGCCCAGGTGTGCTGCATGGCAACCGCACCTATTTGCTGCAAGACGACAACGGCCAGATCATCGAGACCCACTCGATCTCGGCCGGCCTGGACTATCCCGGCGTCGGCCCCGAGCATGCCTACCTCAAGGACATCGGCCGCGCCGAGTATGTGGGCGTGACCGACGCGGAAGCGCT
>JAIXSD010000528.1 GCA_027484885.1 Rubrivivax sp. | reverse complement strand
GGCATGCCCGTGCTGCTGGGCGACCCGGTCAAGGACGCAGCCATGCTGCGTGCCCAGTCGCCACTCACCCACGCAGCCGCCATCCGCCATCCGCTGCTGCTGGCCTACGGCGAGAAAGACCGGCGGGTGCCCCTGATCCACGGCGAAGCCTTCCGCAAGGCCTTGCAGGCTGCGCCCGGCCGCGCGCCCGACAGCCTGGAGTGGCAGGTCTATGCCGACGAAGGCCATGGCTGGCGCGCGCCTGCCAACGACATCGACTTCTGGAACCGCGCGGCGCGCTTTCTCGATCGCCACCTGGCGGAGGTTCGCAGCTGAGCCTCCCGCCAAAACGTTCTCCAGAACGCTCTACAGTCCGGGCATGAACATCGACTCCACAGCCCTGACGGCCCTGGCTGCCCGCCACTCCCAGGGCCCGAAATACATGGTCGCGCCGGCACCCAGTCGCGCGCAGTGGCAGCAGGCCGCCGATCTGGCCTTGCGGGCTCCGGACCATGGCGGCTTGCGGCCGTTTCGCTTCGTGTTGGTGTCGGAGGATCAGCGGGCTTTGCTGGCCGAGCTCTTCGTCAACGCCGCGCAGCGCTGGGGGCAGAGCGATGCCGAGGAGCTGCAGCGTGCCCACGACCGCGCCTGGAACGGGCCCGGCCTGGCCGCCTTGATCGTGCGCCTGCGCGAAGGTGAGCCCGAGGTGCCAGCCCATGAGCAGCTGATCTGCGCCGGTGCGGGCCTGATGAACTTCCTCAATGCCCTGCATTTGATGGGTTATGCCGCCAAGACCTTGAGCGGCGCGGCCCTGCGCGACCCGGCGCTGCAGGCGGCGTTTTGCCAGCCCGGCGAGCAGCTGCTGGCCTGGGTGCTGGCGGGCACGCCGAGCAAGCCGGCGGCGGCGCGCCAGGCGGCTGCTGATGCGCCGGCCGTGCTCAGTGACTGGGCGCCGCCGACGCCGACGCCGACGAGGGCGGCTCGCTGATCAAGACGCGGCCCGAGCGCGCCGGCAAGTTCAGCTCCAGCACCGAGCCTTTCAGGCGATAGCCAGGCTGCTTTCCCTTGGCGGCCTGCAGCGGCGCCAGCGCCTCACGCAGGGCGGGCTGACCTGAAGGCGCACGCTGCAGCTGCGCGACCAGGGCGCTGGGCAAGTTCACCCGCACGCGGCGGCTTTGCGCGGCATTGTTCATGGCCGTGAGGGCCCAGGTTTCGCCGTCCTGACGCGCCAGCACGATGACGTTGGCATCCAGATGCAGCGGCGCGCTGAGGCTGCCATGGCGCAGCACCGGCTCGGCATGGCGCAGGGCGGTCAGGCGCTTGAAATCGGCCAGCAGGGCCTGGTCAGGCCGACCGCCTTCGTCAGCCCAGGGGTAGGGCGTGCGGTTGTAGGGGTCCTCACCGCCGCCCAGGCCGACCTCGTCGCCGTAGTAAATCGTCGGCGAGCCCGGGAAGACCATCTGGAAGAACACCGCCAGGCGCAGGCGCTGCTTGGCCAGGCGCAGCGCCTGGGCGCTGCCTTGCGAGGCGCTGGCACCAGGGTCGTCTGAATAGCCGAAGTGGTGCAGGGCGCGGGCCTGGTCGTGGCTGGAGAGCAGGTTCATCAGCGCGTAAAAGGCCTGGGGCGGGTAGGCCTCGCGCATCAGCTCGATCTGGGCGTAGAGCGCTCTCGCATCGCCGCCGGCCGCGTAATCGAGCACGGCGCTGCGGAAGATGTAGTTCATCGTCGAATCGAACATATCGCCGAGGAAGTACTTGCTGGCATCGAACCAGGTCTCGGCCACGGTCAGCGCATCGGGCTTCGTTGCCTTCACCACCTGGCGCCATTCGCGCCAGAAGTCGTCAGGCACCCAGGGCGCCACATCCATGCGCCAGCCGGCGGCGCCGAAGTCCAGCCATTGCCGGGTTACCGAGTCGGGCGCGCGGTAGGCGAAGTCGCGGAAGGCGGCTGAGTTCTTGTCCAGCTCGGGCAGGTCCTTCACCCCCGTCCAGCCTTGGTACTGGTCCTCGGGCTTGGCCTGGCTGGGGTCGAGCTTGAACCAGCTGGCGTAGACCGAGTCGGGGTTGAGTTGGCCGCCGTCGAAGGCGCCCCCGGGCTTGAAGTTTCCGAAGCGGTTGAAGTAGGGCGAGTCGCTGCCGACGTGGTTGAGCGAGGTGTCGGGGATGACGCGGATGCCGCGCCGGGCGGCCTCCCGCGTCAGGCGCTTGAAGTCCTCGTTGCTGCCGAAAGCCGGGTCGATCTGCTTGTAGTCGCCGGTGTCGTACTTGTGGTTGCTGGCCGCGCGGAAGACCGGCGTCATGTAGATCGTGTTGGCACCGAGGTCGCGGATGTAGTCGAGCTTGTCGATGATGCCGGCCAGGTCGCCGCCGAAAAAATCGTTGTTGTAGACGCCGTCCGAGCCGTCGCCGCTGCCCGGTTTGTAGGGTTTGCTCAGCCAGCGGCTGTGGCGCTCCACCCCTTGGTTCTGGTAGTGCTCGCGGCCGGGCTGCGGGTCGTTGCTGCGGTCGCCATTGCGAAAGCGCTCGGGGAAGATCTGGTAGTAGACGATGTCGCGCGCCCAGTCCGGCACTTTGAAATCAGCGGCGTAGACGGTCTGGCGGTAGCGTCGGATCTGGCGCGGGTTCTCGGGCAGTGGGTCCACGCTGCCGGCGCCCATGCTGCCTTTCTCGCGGGTCCAGAACACCGGGTCGCGGTTGTTGTGGAAGACAAAAACCTTGCCGGCGAT
>JAIXSD010000403.1 GCA_027484885.1 Rubrivivax sp. | reverse complement strand
GGCTGGAAAAGAGCCCACCCGAGTGGGTGTCCCTGCCTAGCGCCGCAGTTGCGCAAATGCATAAAATGGGGCGCGCAAACGTTTAGCGTTTTCCTTTATCAGCCGATACACTGAGTTTTCTTACAATCAGCGTCCGATGTCGACTACCGTCTGGCGTTCGTAAAAAGACCGGGGCAATCTGCCCAACCGCGCTGCCGGCCGGCCTTGATGGCCCCGGTGGCGTTCTTTCACCGATTTGCCTGCCCATTCCTGCTGCCATGATCGCCACACCTTCGTTTGTTCGTGCCGCCGTGACTCTTGCGCTGTCTGCCCTGTCCCTGTCGGCGCTGGCCCAGGCCGGGCAGCCCGCCGTCATTTTTGACATGGGTGGCAAGTTCGACAAGAGCTTCAATGAATCGGCCTACCGCGGCGTCGAGCGCTGGAAGAAGGAAACCGGCAAGCCTTACCTCGAATTCGAGATCAGCAACGACACCCAGCGTGTGCAGGCCATCCGCCGCATGGCTGAGCGTGGCGCCAGCCCCATCATCAGCATCGGCTTTGCCCAGGCCTCGGCCCTGCAGCAGGTGGCCAAGGACTTCCCGAAGACGCAGTTCGCCATCATCGACTCGGTGGTCAATGCGCCCAATGTTCAGTCGGTGGTGTTCAAGGAACACGAGGGCAGCTACTTGGTCGGCGCCATGGCCGCGCTCACCAGCAAGACCGGCAAGGTCAGCTTTGTCGGCGGCATGGACATCCCCCTGATCCGCAAATTCCAGTGCGGCTACGAGCAGGGCGTGAAGGCCACCAACCCCAAGGCCGAGGTCTTCTCCAACATGACCGGCACCACCTCCAGCGCCTGGAACGACCCGACGCGCGGCGGTGAGCTGGCCAAGTCGCAATTTGCCAAGGGCTCGGACATCGTCTTTGCTGCCGCGGGCGGTACGGGCTCGGGCGTCTACCAGGCGGCCAAGGACGCCGGCAAGCTGGCCATCGGTGTGGACAGCAACCAGAACCATCTGCAGCCCGGCACCATGCTGACCTCCATGGTCAAGAACGTGGACGTGGCCGTGTACAACGTGCTCAAGGGCTGGAAGGCCGGTGTCTCGGTGCTGGGCCTGAAAGAAGGCGGCGTCGAGTACGCGCTGGACGAGCACAACAGCAAGCTGATCAGCCCCACGCTCAAGACCAAGGTGGAAGCCATCAAGGCCGACATCGTGTCCGGCAAGATCAAGGTGGCCGACTACATGGCCGACAACGCCTGCAAGTACTGAGCGCCCGAACTGCGCCACTCCCTGCGACATTCAGCGCCACTCAGCGACACCCATCCATGACGACCCAGAGCAAGGGCACCGTGCCCGCGGACGGTGCCCCGCCGGCCGTCGAGCTGCGAGACATCTCCAAGCGCTTCGGCGCCGTGCAGGCCAACCGTGAGGTCAGCCTGAGCGTGCGCGCCGGCACCGTGCACGGCCTGGTCGGCGAAAACGGCGCGGGCAAGAGCACGCTGATGGCCATCCTCTACGGCTATTACCAGGCCGACAGCGGCAGCATCGCCATCGCCGGCCGCCCGGTGCAGATCAAGGACTCACAGCAGGCCATTGATCTGGGCATCGGCATGGTCCACCAGCACTTCATGTTGGTCGACACCCTGAGCTGCCTGGACAATGTGATGCTGGGCGCCGAGCCGGCCTTCTTCCTTAATGCCGCCAAGCGCAAGGTGCGCAGCCAGTTGCAGGCCTTGATGAGCGAAACCGGCCTGCATGTGCATCTGGACGCCCTGGTCGGCGAGCTGCCGGTGGGCGAGCTGCAGCGCCTGGAGATCCTCAAGGCCCTGTACCGCGGCGCCAAGATCCTGATCCTGGATGAGCCCACCGCGGTGCTGACTCCGCAGGAAACCCTGCAGCTCTTCGAGACCCTGCGCCGCCTGCGCGAGCGCGGCACCACCATCCTTTTGATCACCCACAAGCTCAAGGAAGTGATGGCGCTGTGTGATGCCGTCACGGTGATGCGTGCGGGCCAGGTCGTGCAGACCAAAGCCATTGCCGACACCAGCCCGGAAGACCTGGCCCAGGCCATGGTGGGCCGCAAGGTGCATCTGGGCCGGCCCGAGCAGGCCGCCGCCCAGGATGCCGCGGCGCCGCTGCGCCTGCAGGTGCAGGGCCTGAGCCTGACTGCGGGTCAGGCCGTGCCCTTGCTGCAAGACATCAGCTTGCAACTGCGCGCCGGCGAGATCGTCGGCGTAGCCGGCGTGTCGGGCAATGGCCAGACCGAGTTGCTGGAAGTGCTCAGCGGCATGCGTGCGCCGGAGGCTGGCCAGATGGAACTCGGTGGGCGCCGCTTCGACGCTGCGACGGGCTCGTGGCTGGAGCCGCGCAGCGCGCGCGAATGCCGCCTGGCCCATGTGCCGGAAGACCGCCATGCCTGCGGCATGGTGATGAACTTCCCGGCCTGGGAAACCGCGGTGCTGGGCTATCAAGACCTGCCTCTGTATCGCAGCGGCCCGCTGAATGCGGCCATGAATCACGATCGCATGAAGTCCGAGGCTGCGGCCATGGCCGAGCGCTTTGATGTGCGCCCGCGCGACATGAACATCGGCTCCAGCAAGTTCTCGGGCGGGAACCAGCAAAAGCTGGTGCTGGCGCGCGAAATCGGCCAGGCGCCCACGGTGCTGCTGGTCGGCCAGCCGACGCGCGGCGTCGACATCGGCGCCATCGAGTTCATCCACCAGCAGCTGCGCGCCCTGCGCGATGCCGGCTGTGCGGTGCTGGTCGTGAGCAGTGAGCTGGATGAGATCCTGGCCCTGTCCGACCGCGTCATCGTCATGAACGGCGGCCGCATCACCGGCGAGCTGGACATCGCCGAGTGCACCGAAACCCGCCTGGGCCTGTTGATGGCCGCCACCGCGAAAGAAGAAACGAACGCTGCGGCGTTGCAACAAGCATGAGTGCATCTTCATCTTCATCGAGCAGCGCCTTGCCGCGCTGGATCGACCTGGGCCTCTTGCCCTTGTGGAACCTGGCCGTGGCTCTGGGCGTGGCCGGCCTGGTGGTGCTGGCCATTGGCCAGAGCCCCATGCATGCGCTGAGCGTGCTGCTGCAGGGCTCGCTCGGCAGCCTGCGCGGCCTGGGCTACACCCTCTATTACACGACCACCTTCATCTTCACCGGACTGGCTGTGGCCGTGGCCATCCACTGCGGCCTGTTCAATATTGGCGGGGAAGGGCAGGCCACGTTTGGCGGCCTGGGTGTGGGCCTGCTGGCCCTGGCCCTGGGCGCGCATCTGCCGGCTGTGGCGCTGCTGCCGCTGCTGGTGATTGCGGCTGCGGTGTTCGGCATGGTCTGGGCCTTGATCCCGGGTTGGTTGCAGGCCTGGCGCGGCAGCCACATCGTCATCACCACCATCATGTTCAATTTCCTGGCCGCCAGCCTGAACGTGTACCTGCTGGTCAACTGGCTGCGCCCGGCCGGCAGCATGGCGGTGGAGAGCGCAGACTTTGCCGAGTCGGCGCGCATGCCGGCCCTGCATCAGCTGGCGGCGCTGTTCGGTGTCGAGATGCCTTCTTCGCCGCTGAACCTGAGCCTGCTTCTGGCCTTGTTGGCCTGCGTCTTTGTCTGGTGGTTTTTGTGGAAGAGCGCGGCCGGCTATGCCTTGCGCGCCGTCGGCAGCGCACCGCGCGCCGCCCACTACGCCGGCATCCGCCCCAAGTACCAGGTGTTGGTGGCCATGGGCCTGGCCGGCGCGCTGGCCGGCCTGGTGGCGGTCAATGAGATTTCCGGCGTCCAGGGCAAGCTGACCCTGGACTTCGTGGCCGGCGCCGGCTTCACCGGCATTGCCGTGTCGCTGATGGGCCGCAACCATCCGGTCGGCATCATCCTGGCCTCGCTGCTGTTTGGCGTGCTGTACCAGGGCGGCGTGGAGGTGTCTTTCGAGCTGCCGGGCTTCAGCCGCGAGATGGTGGTCACGGCCCAGGGCCTGATCGTGCTCTTCGCTGGCGCCATGGCGACCGTGAGCCTGCCGCTGTTCGTCAAGCTGCACGGCTGGCTGTCTGGAAAAAACAAGGCCGTTGCGAAGGAGCTGGCTCATGGATGAGATCCTGATCGGCTCGATGCTGGCCTCGACCCTGCGGGTCACCACGCCGCTGCTGCTCTGCGCCCTGGCGGGCTTGATCAGCGAGCGTTCGGGCGTGATCGACATCGGCCTGGAAGGCAAGATGCTGTTCGCGGCCTTTGTCGCGGCGGCGGCCGCCAGTGCCAGCCACTCGACCGGCATGGGCCTGGCCGCGGCGATTGCCGTGGCCTGCGCCATGTCGCTGATCCACGGCTTTGCCTGCGTCACCCACCGCGGCGACCAGGTGGTGTCGGGTGTGGCGCTCAATATGGTGGCGGCCGGCCTGACCGTGGTGCTGGGCATCGCCTGGTTCGCCCAGGGCGGCCAGACCCCACCGATCACGGCCGATGTGCGCCTGACCGGCCTGATCCCCGGCTGGAGCGAGCCCCAGGCGGCCGTGGCAGCCTTGGGCCCCTGGCTCGGCGCCATCGTCGGCCACGGCCTGCTCAGCCACAACCTGCTGGTCTACCTGGCCTTCTTCCTGGTGGCCGGGGTTTGGTTCTTCCTCGAGCGCACCAAGCCGGGTCTGCGCCTGCGTGCCGTGGGCGAGAACCCGGCCATGGTGGACGCAGCCGGTGTGTCCGTGCCGCGGCTGCGTTATGCCGCGCTGATGCTCAACGGCCTGCTTTGCGGCCTGGCCGGCGCCTACCTGACCCTGGCGCAGAACGCCTCCTTCTCGCCGAACATGACGGCCGGCCGCGGCTACATCGCCCTGGCCGCCATGATCTTCGGCAAGTGGAAGCCCCT
>JAIXSD010000467.1 GCA_027484885.1 Rubrivivax sp. | reverse complement strand
CGAGCTGCACAAGCTGGCCTATGCGCTCAAGGAAGCCAGCTCGGCCGGCGTGCTGGACGGCGGCGACGTCATCTGCATCGCCGCCACCAGCGCCGGCCGCGTGGTCTCGCCGACCCTGCAACCGGGCGCGCGTGTGCCGGCCTACTGCGCCGCCAATGGCCGCGTGATGCTGGCCGCACTGCCGCAGGCCGAGGTGGACGAGTGGATCGCACGCCAACAACTGACGCCACTGACGCCGCACACCATCACCCACCCGGAACGCCTGCGCATCGAAATCGCCCGCGCCCGCGCCCTCGGCTACGCCTGCATCGACCAGGAGCTGGAGCTGGGCCTGCGCACCGTGGCCGTGCCGCTGCGCAACTACCGCGGCGATGTGG
The DNA here is from genome assembly GCA_027484885.1 of Rubrivivax sp. GTDB lineage: Bacteria > Pseudomonadota > Gammaproteobacteria > Burkholderiales > Burkholderiaceae_C > Paucibacter_A. Next base: position 3,050 of record JAIXSD010000467.1, on the reverse strand, counting down.
TGGCCGCCATGAACATCAGCGTCCATGCCTCGCGCATGAGCATGGACCAGATGGTCGAGCATTGCCTGCCGCCGCTGCTGCAAGCCCAAGCCCATCTGCGCATGCTGCTCTGAAGCTCGCACTGATCCCATGAAAAAAGCCACCCCGCCGAACCGGCGCGGTGGCTTTGCTTCTTTTTGCCGCTGAGGCAGCGGCTGCCGATCAGGCCCAGCGGCGCTGCTGCAGCAAGGGGCTGACGCGATAGCGCTCGCTGCGGTAGGCGTTGAACAAGGCATCGAGCAGCTCGACCACGCGCTCCGCCCCCAGCAGCGCCAGCCACTCGAAGGGCCCGGCCGGGTAATTGACGCCCAGCTTCATCGCCAGATCGGCGCCTTGCTCGTCGCAAACACCCTGCCAGACGGCATCGCTGCCCTCGTTGACCAGCATGGCCACGGTGCGCGCCACGGCCAGGCCCGGCACATCGCGCAGCTCCAGCAGTTCCCAGCCCAGCGCATGCCAGAGCTGACGCACGGCCTCGCGGGCCTCGGAAGAACAACGCGGGCCAAAGGCCACGGCCAGGCCATCCACACGATCGGGCGCCACAGGCCAGTCCAACACCGCCAGCTCGCCGTAGCGGCGTTCATGGGCGATCTGGGCGGCCGTGCGGCCATCGCTGAGGTGCAGATGCACCTCGCCCAGCACCAGGCCCACCCAGTCGGCCGATTCACCACGGCTGAAGCTCAAGCCCCGGTGCGTGAACCAGGCCGCCAAAGCCTCCACCAGCGGGCCGCGCCCGACCAGGCTGAGCGGCGGCAGCGCGGCGCTGACGGGCTCGACCGGCAGCGGCGGCGCGGGCGGGCCGGCGTAAAAGCCCTTGCCGACCTTGCGGCCCAGGCGGCCACCATCGACCAAGGCCTTTTGCACCAGAGACGGCTGGTAACGCTTGTCGCCGAAATTGGCCTCGAACACCGATTGGGTGACCAGGTAGTTGGTGTCGTGGCCGATCAGGTCCATCAGCTCGCAAGGGCCCATGCGGAAACCGGCGCTGCGCAGGGCCCGGTCGATTTGCTCCGGCGTGCCGGCCTGCTCCTGCAACAAGGCCAGGGTCTCGGCGTAGTAGGGCCGGGCAATGCGGTTGACGATGAAGCCCGGCGTGCTCTTGGCATGCACGGGCGTCTTGCCCCAGCTGCGTGCCAGCTGGGCGATCAATTCGGCCACGCCGGCGTCCGTCTCGGCGCCCCAGACCACCTCGACCAGCTTCATCAGCGGCACCGGGTTGAAGAAGTGCATGCCAACCAGGCGCTGCGGGTGCTTCATGCCATTGGCCAGGGCTGTGACGTTGATGGACGAGGTGTTGGTGGCGATGATGGCGCCCTCGCCCAGCAGCCCATCCAGCTCCTGCAGCAAGGCCTGCTTGGGCTCCAGCTTCTCGACGATGACCTCGATCACCAGGGTGGCATCGGCCAGCTCCGCCGCCTGACGCGCGGGCTGGATGCGGGCCATGATGGCGGCGCGCTCCTCGGCCTCCATGCGGCCCTTGTTGACCAGGCCGTCCAGGCCCTTGCCGATCTGGGCCAGGGCAGCGGCGGCCGCGCCCTCACGCACATCGAGCAAGCGCACCGGATGGCCGGCCTGCGCTGCCACCTGGGCGATCCCGGCGCCCATCACGCCAGCCCCCACCACACCGATCAAGGCTTCGGCCGCCGGCCGCTGGGCCACATGCCAGCCCGAGGTCTGCATCGCGTTCGTCATCACTGAGCCTCCTTGCTGGTGCCTGAATCAGCCGCCGGCACCCATGCCGCCGGGCGCTTGGCCAAAAAGGCAGAAAAGCCCTCGCGCGCTTCCTCGCCCAGGCGCACACGGGCAATGGTCTGGGCGGTCAGCTCGCGCACCTCGGGCGTGACCGGGCCGACCTCAAGCTGCGCGAACAAGCGCTTGATCTCACCCTGCGCGCCGGGGCCGTTCTGCAGCAGCTCATGAATCCAGCGCTCGAGCGCGGCGTCGAGCTGATCGGCCTCGACCACCTCATGCACCAAGCCCAGGCTCAGGGCCTCGGCGGCACCGATGCGACTGGCCGTCAGGGCCAGACGCTTGGCCTGGCGCGGCCCAAGGGCATTGATCACATAAGGCCCGATCACGGCAGGCAGGATGCCAAAGCGGGCCTCGCTGACGGCGAACTTGGCCTCGCTGCTGGCCACGGCGATGTCACAGGCGGCGGCCAAGCCGACCCCGCCGCCCAGGGCCAGGCCCTGAATGCGGGCGAGCACCGGCTTCGGCGCGTGGGCGATGCGCTGCAGCATGTCGGCAAACTTGCGCGCATCGGCCAGGTTCCAGTCCTGGCTGGCCTCGGACGCGCGCTTCATCCACTGGATGTCGGCGCCGGCACTGAAGGCCTTGCCGGCACCAGCCAGCACGATCAGGCGCACATGCGGATCGGCCACCAGGCGATCCATGGCCTGGGCCAGCTCGGCGATCATGGTTTCGTTGAAGGCGTTGAACACCTCGGGGCGGGTCATGGTCAAACGGGCCACGCCGCGCGGGTCCAGCTCGATATGCAAAGTCTCCACGGATGAATGCTCCTTGTTGTGCGGCAAGTATCGCAGCGCAAGGGCGCGGGGCTGAGGGGCTTGGCGGCACAATCCGGCCATGTCCGCCCCCTTCCTCCAGCCCTTGCATGTGCAGGGCGAAGTGCAGCAGATCGAAGCCCAATGGCTGCGCGCCGAGCGCGTGTCGCGGCCACTGACCGTCTTCCTGCATGAGGGCCTGGGCTCGCTATCGCACTGGCGCGAGTTCCCGCAGCAGCTGTGCGAGGCCCTGGACTGCCGCGGCCTGGTCTACTCGCGGCCCGGCTATGGCCAGAGCAGCTCGCGTCGGGAGCCCTGGCCGCAAGACTACCTGCAGCGTCAGGCACGTGAACAGCTACCCGCCTGCCTCGACGCACTGGGCGTGCTGCGCGACGAGCGCCTCTTCCTCTTCGGCCACAGCGACGGGGCCAGCCTGGCCCTGCTGTTCGCCGCCGCCTTTCCCGAGCGCGTGTGCGGCCTGGTGGCGATGGCGCCGCACCTGTTTGT
>JAIXSD010000738.1 GCA_027484885.1 Rubrivivax sp. | reverse complement strand
CCCTGCGCTGCTCGCGCCTCGGGGCCGGTGCCCATCTCACTTCATTCGCTTCGCTCATTGCGTTCGGACAGGGGCACCGAGTCAGCGCTTGAAGCGCGCGAGTACGCGCGCGCCCCGAGGCGCTGCGCTGCTCAGCCCGGCACAAATCGCCCGGCAGCGGCCCGGGCTGCAGGGCGCTTGCATCGCGATCGACGTGCCCCTTCCACGGTGGAGCACGCCAGCTCCGGAGGTGGCTCGGCCCGCCGACGGGCGAATTGTGCGCGGCCGAGGGCGCAGCGGAGCGGCTCAGGCGCGTGTACCCACGCGCTTCAAGTTCTGACTCGGCGCCACTGTTTGACCACAGTGAGCGCAGCGAACGGAGGGAGATTGGCGCCGCTGAGCCGCGCAGTGAGCAACGAGGGCAGTCGGCTCGCTCGAGCCGACCCGCGAACCATGAGCCCGGCGGCGGGCCGAGCCACCGCAGCGAAAACGATCGATATACCGGACGTCTGTTTTGCGTCGGAAGCCGCCCCAGCCACATCCGCTGCCGGACGCCTGCAAATAGTCCGTTCAGCCTACGCGTGCCCGCTGGCACGGTGAGAACTTTCACGGGGAGTGAGCACTATGGCTCATGTCTTGTTGTTGTAGACCGGAGAGTCCCCCATGCACATGAAGCTGAATACCACTGTCCTGGCCGCAGCGGCCGCCTTGTCCGGCTTGGCCGCTGCGCCGGCCCAAGCCTGGAATACCTTGGATGGCAAGGCACCGCTGGTGATCGCCCATCGCGGTGCTTCGGGCTATCTGCCCGAGCACACCTTGGAAGGCTATGCCAAGGCCATTCAGATGGGCGCCAACTACATCGAGCCCGATCTGGTGATGACGCGCGACGGCGTGCTGGTGGCCCGCCACGAGCCGGTGATCGGCGATTCGACCAATGTCCGTTCGTTGGCCCAGTTCGCCGACCGCATGACGACCAAGACCATCGACGGCGTCAAGTACGAGAACCAGTTCTTTGTCGAAGACTTCACCCTGGCCGAGCTGAAGACCCTGGGCGCCAAGCAGACCCGCGCCGGCCGCCCGACCGAGTTTGACGGCCAGTTCCAGATCCCGACCCTGGACGAGGTCATCGCCCTGGCCAAGGCCAAGAGCATCGAGACCGGCCGCACCATCGGCATCTATCCCGAGCTCAAGCATTCGACCTATATGCAGGGTGTGTCGCAAAGCCTGGGCTTCGGCAAGACTTACTTCGAAGACAAGCTGATCTCCACCCTGCACGCCGCCTACGGCAACACGGGCGCCGCACCGGTCTTCATCCAGAGCTTTGAAGTCAGCAATCTGCAGTACCTGAACACCAAGACCGACATCAAGCTGGTGCAGTTGGTCGATGCCGACGATGTCAATGCCGACGGTTCCTTGTCTCTGGTTGCCCCCTATGACCGCCCCTATGACGTGGCCGTTCGCAATGGCAAGCTGACCTTTGCCGACCTGGTCAGCAATGTCGGCCTGTCGTTTGTGGCGACCTATGCCGATGGCATCGGCCCCTGGAAGCCCTATCTGCTGAAGACGGTGGCCGACGGTGTGGATCGCACCGGCGATGGTGTGGTGGACGGCAAAGATCGCCGCGTGGACGGCAGCACCGGTGTGATCGAGAACGCCCATGCCAATGGCTTGTTCGTGCACACCTGGACCTTCCGCAACGACGCCTCCATGCTGGGTTACGACAACCCGCAAAAGGAGATGGAAGCGTATTTGAAGATGGGCGTCGACGGCATCTTCACCGACTTCACCGACACCGGCGTCGCTGCCGTGGCTGCCGTGCCTGAGCCGCAAACCTATGCCCTGCTGCTCAGCGGCCTGGGCGTGATCGGCTGGCTGGGCCGCCGCCGCAACAAGGCCTGATCGGGCCTGAGCGCTGCGGCCGCAGGGCCGCTGACAGCCTGGATTCACCAAAGCCGCACGGCCTGGCCGATGCGGCTTTTTCTTTGGGTTGTGCGCTGTGGCGACGGCGCTGAGCCTGGGTGAAACCCTTGTTCCCTCGGGCAATCTGAACCTAGGGGTTTCGCGCTGTTCGCATGTCGCCCAAGATGGCCGCCGGCTCCGCGCCGGCCGCTTCGGGCTGAGATCGCTGGCCATTCTTCCGTGACCCTCCGCGTTCATCTTTGTCAGGAGATCCGACCATGGCCAGCAAGAAAACTGCCGCCTCCAAGCCGCTGCTCAAACCCAAGGCAGCGTCCCTGCACATCGGCCTGAATGCCGTCAGCCCGGCGGCCTATGGGGGCTGGAGCGGGCCGCTGGCGGCCTGCGAGTTCGACGCCCAGGACATGGCCGCTATTGCCAAAGCCCAGGGCATCGCCAAGCCCACGGTCTTGCTCACGCAAAAAGCCACGCGCGCGGCGGTGCTGGCGCAGATGCGTGCAGCAGCGAAGAGCTTGAAGGCAGGGGATTTCTACCTGCTCAGCTACTCCGGCCATGGTGGCCAGGTGGCCGACAGCAATGGCGACGAACCCGACAAGAAAGACGAGACCTGGTGCCTGTTCGATGGCCAGCTGATTGACGACGAGCTCTACTTCGAGCTCAGCCGTTTTGCCTCTGGCGTGCGCATCTTGGTGCTTTCAGACAGCTGCCACAGCGGCAGCGTGACGCGCGCCTTTCCCGTGCCGCCACCGCCACCGGACCAGCGCCCCAAGCTGATGCCCGAAGAGGTGGCCAACCGCGTCTACCGCGAGCACCAGGCCTTTTACGACAAGCTGCAGGACGATGTGATGAAGGCCGCGGCCAAGGTGGCTGCGGCCGCTCCGGCCGACCCCGATGCGGCCCTGGCCCTGGTGGGCGCCGCCGCGCAGGCCAGCAAGCTGGTGGGCAACTTCCGGCCGGCGGTCGTGCTGATCTCGGGCTGCCAGGACAACCAGACCTCGATGGACGGCCCGCACAACGGCGCCTTCACCGGCCAGCTGCTCAAGGTCTGGAACAACGGCGCGTTCAGCGGCAACTACTCGGCCTTCCACGGCCGCATCCGCGCCGGCCTGCCGCCCAGCCAGTCGCCCAATCTTTTCGTCCTGGGCCCAGCTGCGGGTTTCCTGGCGCAAAAGCCATTCACCATTGCCTGAGCCCTGCTGGAGCCTGCCATGCCCGCTGCTGAGTCCGCCGTCACCATTTCGCTCCGCCTCAGTGCCCGCGCCAGCGGCCAGGCCCAGCTGCCTCAGCTCTTGATGCCCGCCACCCGTGCGGCGGGCACGCCGCAGGAGCAGGGCGATGTGTTCTTCCCGGCCGGCTATCTCCAGCCCCTGGCCAGCTTCGAGACCAGCCCGGCCGCGCGCAGCAGCGCGGCCGGCGCCTCGCAGCAGCAGGCCGATCTCGCGCCCGATGCGCTGATGCTGATCGAGCTGGCCGATGGCAGCAGCCTGATCACCAGTGCGGCGCGTCTGCAGCAAAGCCTGCGCCTGAGCCACCCTGAGTTGATCGACCCCGTGACGGGCGCCATCCTGCTGGAGCAGCTGCGCCAGCAAGGCGCCGCCCCCAGCCGCGGCCTGGGCGAGGCCGTTGGCGGCCTGATCAGCAAGGTCTTCACCTTTGCGGCGGGTGACAAGCCCGATGCCATCATCAAGCTGGCGCTGAGCAAGCTGGCCGACAAGGCCGAGCTTGGCGTCACCTGGGCCGGCACGCGCGCTTTGATGTGGGCCATCGAATGCCAGCTGGATCAGGAGCCCGGGCTGTACCGCTGGGTCTCAGCCACCGGCAAGGCGCAAGACCTGGCCCCGCATGGCCTGGACTTGAACACGCCGGTGGACCCGGCCACGGCCCAGCCCATGCTGGTTTTTGTGCACGGCACCGGGTCCAGCTCGCTGGGCAGCTTTGGCGAGCTGCGCAATGGCGACCGCGATCTCTGGGGCGCGCTGGAGGCGCGCTTTCGCGGCGGCATCTTTGCCTTCGAGCACCGCACCCTGTCCGAGAGCCCGATCGAGAACGCCATCGCCCTGGCGCGCTCCCTGCCCATCGGCGCCCATGTCAACCTGGTTTCGCATTCGCGCGGCGGTCTGGTGGCCGATCTGCTCTGCCTGGATAAATTTGACGATTTGATCGAGCGTTATGCCTATGCCTTCGAAGGCACGGGCGTGGCCGATGAAGCGGAGAACCAGCGCATCCGCGCCGAGCTGGACACGGGGCATGCCGAGCAGCGCGAGCAGCTGCGCACCCTGGCCACGGTGCTGCGCGAGCGCCGCCTGGTGGTGCAGCGCTATGTGCGTGCCGCTTCGCCGGCCAGCGGCACCAAGCTGGCCAGCGGCAATTTCGATGTGTTCTTGTCCGGCCTGCTGAGCCTGATCGGCCGGGTGCCGGTGTTCTTCGGCAGCCCGCTCTACTCGGCCTTCAAGCGCGTGGTGATCGAGATCGCCAAGAACCGCACCGATGCCCATCTGGTGCCCGGCATTGAGGCCATGCTGCCCGATTCGCCGCTGGCCCGCCTGCTGCGCGAAGCGCCGGTGCGGCCCGGCACGCAGATGGCGGTGATTGCCGGCGACATCGAGGGCGGCAGCCTGCTGCGCCGGGTCGGCGTGATGCTGACCGACTACCTGCTCTTCGATATGGACGACAACGACCTGGTCGTCAACACCAGCGCCATGCTGGCCGGCATCGCCCCCAAGCTCTCGGCCCGGGTGCTGTTCGATCGCGGTGCCGATGTTTCGCACTTCCGCTACTTCGTCAATGCCGACACGCGCAGCGCCTTGCGCGATTGGCTGACCCACAGCGAGCCGACCCGGCTGGACAACTTCCACGACCTGCCAACCCCAGCCGACTTTGCCGCGGCCATGGCGGCCGCCCTGGCGGCCAGCAGCAGCCGCGCGGTGGGCGCGGACACGCGGCCCATCGTCGTGGTCCTCCCCGGCGTGATGGGCTCGCATCTGCGCGCCGGCCCCAAGGACCGGGTCTGGTTCGATCCGCTGGATATTGCCGCCGGTGGCCTGGAAAAGCTGGCCTGGCAGGAGGGGGGCGCCGGTGTTGAGGCCGAGGAGCTGTTCGCCATGTTCTACGGCAAGCTCTGCGAGCACCTGAGCAAGAGCCACCGGGTCGAGCCTTTCCCCTACGACTGGCGCCAGCCGCTCGATGTGCTGGCCGAGCGCCTGGGGCAGTTCCTCGACCGCCTGCTCAAGGAAAGCGAGCAGCCCATCCGCCTGCTGGCCCACAGCATGGGCGGCTTGGTGGTGCGCGCCTGCATCCACAAGCGCCGCGCCGTGGTCGACAGCCTGATGGCGCGCGAGGGCGCCCGCTTGCTGATGCTGGGCACGCCGCACCAGGGCGCGCACTCCATGGTCGAGAACCTGATCGGCAAGGGCGACACCTTGCGCACCCTGGTGCGCCTGGACATGGCGCATGACATGCAGGAGGTGCTGGACATCATTGCCGGCTTCCGCGGCGCCCTGCAGCTGCTGCCCAAGCCCGGGTTTGTCGACACTTTCCAGGGCCTGCCCGAGGGCGGCGCCAGCCTGGACTATCAAGACGCCCAGACCTGGGCCGAGCTGAAAGGCCTGGTGCGCGACTTCTGGTTCGGCAACGGCCGTGCCGGCACGCCGCCCCAGCCCGTGCTGGATGCCGCCAGCTGGCTGTGGCATCAGGATGGCCCGGGCCAGCCCAGCCTGCCCGCGGCCTACACGGCCAAGAGCGTCTACATCTTCGGCCAGGCGCCCAACACGCCATGCGGAATTCGCATCGAAGGGTCGGACAACTCTCGCCGGCTCAAGATGGTGGGCACCACCCGCGGTGACGGTACGGTCAGCTGGGACTCGGGCCGCATCGGCGGCATCGGCCGTTTCTTCTACATGCCGGCGGCCCATGGCGATCTGCTGGCCACGGCGGCGCATTTCCCTGCCCTGGTGGAGCTGCTGACCTCGGGCCACACGGCCCGTCTGGCCGTCAACCCGCCCGCCCAGCGCGCCATCGAGCAGGCCATGCCCACCCATTACGATGCCGGCCCGCCGAGCGCCGAGGACCCCGATGCCTTGTTGCGCGGCCTGCTCGGTGCCTCGGCCCGCGACCGTGTGCCGGCCCGCACCAAGCGGCGGCTCGAGGTCCAGGTGCGCGCCATGGACCTGCGCTTCGTCAGCGACCCCATCCTGGTCGGCCATTACTTGCGCGACCCGATCGCCGGCGCCGAGAGCCTGATCGACCGCGAGCTGCTCAGCGGCGAGCTCAGCGAGCGCCACAGCCTGGGCCTGTATGCCGGTAGCCGCGGCTCGGCCGTGGTGGTGCTGCGCGTGCCTGGCGATGCCGAGCGCCGCCGCGGCAACCTCAGCGGCGCCGTGGTCACCGGCCTGGGTTCTTACGATGTGCCGCTCAACCCGGCCGACCTGACCGAGGCGGTGCGCACCGGCGCGCTGCGCTACCTGCTGCAGGTGATCGATGTGCTGGGCAAGGGCGAGCGCGAGCTGACCCTGGCCAGCCTGCTGCTGGGCTACAACTCCTCGGCCAATTTGACGGTGGCGGCCTCGGTCGAGGCCCTGGTGCGCGGCGTGATGGAGGCCAATGCGCGCTTCTTCGCCACCACCGGCCTCAACATCCGCATCGGCCGCCTCGATCTGATCGAGCTCTACCTCGACACCGCCATCAGCGCCACCTATGCCTTGCGTCAGCTCAGTGCGCCGCTGAGCGCGCAGGCTGAGCGCCAGGGCACCTCGCTGCTGTGCCGCAGCGAGCTTCAGCAGGACGAGGGCTACCGCTCGCGCCTCTTCGATGCCGGCAGCGCCAGTTACTGGCCGCGATTGATCGTCGCCGATGCCGACCGCAACCCCGACAGTCCTGCGCCCAGCGGCGGCGCCGCGCCTCTGGCCCAGCGCTTGCGCTACACCTATGTGGGCCAGCGCGCCCGGGCCGAGTCGGTTGCACTGCAGCGCCAGCCGGGCCTGATTGAGCAACTGGTCAGCCAGCAGATCGGCAACCCGATCTGGAATGAAGACTTCGGCCGCTTGCTGTTCCAGCTGATGGTGCCGCATGACTTCAAGGACGCCGCGCGGCAGATGGACCGCGTGGTGCTGGTGGTCGATGCCTACACCGCCAATCTGCCCTGGGAGCTGCTGCTCGGGGACGACCCCGAGCGGCCCTCGGAAGAAAAGCTGCCCCTGGCCCTGCGCACCGCCGTGGTGCGCCAGCTGGCCTCACCGCGTTTTCGCAATGTCGTGCGCCAGGGTAGCGGCCGGCGCGCCCTGGTGATTGCCAACCCCAGCAGCGAGGGGTTCGCCAAGGGCTTCCCGCTGATCGGCGGCCAGCCCAGCGCCGCGCCGCCAGACCTGCCCGGCGCCGAGGCCGAGGGCCAGGCGGTGTCGGCCTTGCTGGGCCGCATCGGCTACGAGGTGGAGCCCCTGGTGGGCAACTGGCTGCGCGCCAGCGATGTGCTGGCCAAGCTCTACAGCCGGCCCTGGCGCTTGCTGCACATCT
>JAIXSD010000728.1 GCA_027484885.1 Rubrivivax sp. | reverse complement strand
GGGTCGTTGGCCCCGCCCGGCTGGGTGGCACCCTCGTGCATCACCGCCACCAGAATCTGTGCCCCTTCGGCACGCAGCTGGGGCACCAGGGCATTCAGGGTGTCGGCTTCATCGGCAAAGCGCAGGCCGGTGATGGCGCGTGGTACCACGACCAACGGTGTGTCTCGCGTCACCGCGCCCACGAAGGCGACCTTGTAGCCGCCCACCTCCTTGATCACATGGCTGGGTAGCAAGGCCTTACCGGTATTGGCGTCCAGCAAATTGGCCGCCAGATACGGGAAGCCCGGGCCCTTGAACTCGGGCCAGGCACAACCCGTGGCCGGGCATTCGCCGCGAGCCTTGCGCATCAGCTCGGGCAGGCCGGCATCCAGCTCGTGGTTACCCAGCGAGGTGGCGACCAGGCCGAGCTCGCCCAGCGCGCTCAAGGTCGGCTCATCCTTGAGCAGGGAAGAAAGCTGCGGTGAAGCGCCGATCAAGTCACCCGCCGCCACAAACACCGAGTGCTGGCGGGGCGCGCGGAGCTTTTGCAAGGCATCGGCCAGATAGGCCACGCCGCCGGCCGGCTGGGGCTTGATCTCACCGGTCTGCGGGTCCGGCAGGCGCGGCATCAGGGGCGTCGGTGACTTGGGCTGGATATGGCCGTGGAAGTCGTTGATCGAAAAAATGCTGAGCTCACGCGGCGCCGTGGCCACCGGCGGCTCCGGAGATGCGCAAGCGGCCAACAAAAGCGCCAGCGCGCTCACCGAGCCCAGGCGAGACAGACGATGCGCAGTCACCGCTTGCTTGCGCGCCCGGCCAGAGGCACGAACCGCGAGGTGCAGAAATGAAGACAAGGCAGACTCCCCAACAATCAAATCGATCGGCACGCCCCTGGCGGCCCTGAACGACACATTCATCGACATCGCTGTCATCGTAAAAAACCTGGATGACAGCGTTACACGGCGCCGCAACGTGCTGTGAATTGCCTTTCGTCGCTAATTCACAACGCACACCTCGCAGGTCACGAACTGTCACGGAACTTCAACATCCCCTGGGCACAGTCCACCCCGAAGTCAGATTTGGCTGGTTTTGGGCACCGAACACCCCCGACTTCCGGGTGCACCCGGATATCGCCAAGGCGCTCGGGGGCTGGAAAATTGGGTCACACGATCTAGTTCCGGCACAGCCCCAGGCCAAAGCTGGAACGACAATTGAACATTCTGCCCCGTCTGCCGCTTTTTTTTGAGTCCACGCGCAAACGTTTTCGAACTGAAACGCTTGCGCTCGGAACGGAATGAATGGCGCGCAGACACAGGGCCCGACTTTTGACAAGAAGGACTTTCTGCAAGCCGAGGCCGATGTGGCTTCGATGCGGAAAGCAGGCGCAAGTAAACGTTTGCGACTGCCTTCGATGTACATTTTTGTGACAATTTTTTTACGCGTATTTCAGCGCTTTTATTGGAGTAATCACGATGAGCAGCAGGCATTGGTCAGATTTTTCCCGGACGGCGCTGAGCGTCGCAGTCGCCATCGTGGCGGCTGCACCGGCGATGGCCCAGAACACGACCTCGGCTCTGGCCGGTCGCGTCACCAGCGCTGACGGCAAGGCCCTGGCCGGCGTGGCCGTGAGCATCCGTCACGAAGAGTCGGGCTCGGTCAACAACGTGATCACCGATGCCGAGGGCCGTTACTCGGCCCGCGGCCTGCGCGTCGGCGGCCCCTACACCATCAGCATCAGCAAGGGTTCGGACAAGGACCTGCGTCAGGGCATCTACCTGGCACTGGCTGAAAGCCTGAATCTCGACTTCACCCTGGGCGGCAATGTGCTGAGCACGGTGGTGGTGTCGGGCAGCAGCGCGGCCAACAACAAGTTCAACAGCACCACCATGGGCGCCGGCACGAGCCTGGGTCGCGCCGAACTGGATGCTTACGCGTCGATCAATCGCAGCCTGCAGGATTACGCCCGCACCGACCCGCGCCTGTCGCAAACCGACAAGGACCGCGGTGAAATCTCGGCTGCCGGCCAGAACTCGCGCTACAACGCAATCACTGTTGACGGTGTGCGTATCAGTGACACCTTCGGCCTGGAAGCCAATGGCCTGCCGACGATCAAGCAACCGATCTCAATCGACGCCATTCAAGCGGTGCAAGTCAACGTCTCCAACTACGACGTCACCCAGCAAGGCTACACCGGCGCCAACATCAATGCGGTCACCAAGTCGGGGACCAACGAACTCCACGGCAGCCTGTACTACGTCTACCGTGACAACAAGCTGGTCGGCGATCGCTTCAACAACACCACCGGTGCTTACACAAGCCCGGCTGCATTCAAGGACACGACCAAGGGCCTGACCCTGGGCGGCCCCATCATCAAGGACAAGCTGTTCTTCTTCGCCAGCTACGAAGAGCTGAAGAGCAACCGCGACACGCCGCAATATGGACCGGTCGGCAGCAGCCTGACCAATGTCGGCATCACGGAAGCCCAGATCAAGGCCATCCAGGATGCAGCCAAAACCAAGTACGGCATTGACGTCGGCGGCATTGGTGCAGCGCAAGACCTGACGGTCAAGGACAGCTTGCTGAAGCTGGACTGGAACATCAACGAAAACCACAAAGCCAACATCCGTTACACCAAGACGGACCAGTCGCAGCCGATCGCCCCAGGCTTCGCTCCGACCACGCTGTCTTTGGATTCGCGCTGGTACACCACGGCCAAGACCATTGAATCGGTCGTGGCGCAATGGTTCGGCGACTGGACGGACACCTTCTCGACGGAAGTCAAGATCTCCAAGCGCGACTACCTGTCCGTGCCACTGAACCAGTCCGACATGCCTGAAGTGCAGCTGGTGTTCACGGATACCGCACCTGCCGGCACCCAGAGCGGCAACCGCACCTTGCGCTTTGGCACGGAAGAGACTCGTCATTTCAACCGCCTCGAAACGAACACGAGCAACCTCTACCTGGCCGGCAATCTGATCCTCGACAACCACGAACTGAAGTTCGGCGGCGACTTCGAGAAGAACGATGTGTTCAATGCATTTGTGCGCCGCGCCAAGGGCCAGTACACATTCCAAGGCGCGGATCCGGTCGCCCTGTTTGTGGCGGGCAATGCAAGTGCCTATCGAATTCAGCTGCCCAAAGCCGGCTTCACGCTGGCTGACGCTGCAGCTGACATGAGCTTCAACAACCTGGGGCTGTTCCTGCAGGACACCTGGACGGTGAACAAGCAGCTGACCGTGATGGCCGGCGTGCGTGTGGACAAGATCAGCATCCCGGATCGCCCGATTGCCAACCCCACCGCCAGCGCCGCCTTCGGCTTCGACAACAGCTACACGCCGGACGGCGAAAAGCTGATCCAGCCGCGCCTGGGCTTCAACTACGCCTTCAACTCCGCCGACAAGCGCAAGTCGCAGCTCCGCGGTGGCATCGGCTTGTTCCAAGGTGCAGCCGCCACGGTGTGGTTCGCCAACCCGTACCAAAACACGGGCATGGTGGTGAATGACTACGAGTGCACCCTGAACAACTGCACTGGCGCCAACGCGGTCAAGTACAACCCTGACCCGACCAAGCAGCCGGCACTCAGCACCTCGGCCCGCCAGAACGTGGACTTCATCGCGCCGGGTGTCAGCCAACCCTCGGTCTGGAAGTTCAATCTGGCTTATGACCAGGAACTGCCCTGGTACGGCCTGGTGGCTGGCGCCGAATGGCTGCACACCAAGACCAAGCAAGGTCTGGCCTACCGCCACCTGAACCTGGGCGCCCCGACGGCCTCCTCCCCCGATGGCCGCCAGATGTTCTGGAACACCGCCGGCCAAGGTGTGGGTTGCTGGGCGGCTGGTGCGGCTACACCTTCGTCGGGCTGCACCACACGCGCCAACCGAAACAATGCCTTCAACGACGTGACCGTGGTGGAAGCCACCTCGGGCGGCATGGGTGATGTGCTGACCTTGTCCCTGAACAGCCCGAACAAGGGCGGCCTGGGCTGGGGCGTGGCTTACACCTACACCAAGTCGACCGAAGTCAGCCCGCTGACCTCGTCCACCGCGTTCTCGCAATGGGCCAACCGCCCGGTGTTCAACGCCAACGAAGCGGTCACAGCCAACTCGGTGTACACCGTGCGCAATCGCGTCAGCGCCAACCTGAATTGGGCCAAGGCCTTTGTCGGCAGCTATAAGACCAGCTTCGGTGTGTTCTTCGAAGGCCGCGAGGGCAAGCCTTACAGCTGGACCTTCAACAACGACATGAACGGCGACGGCGTGGCCGGCAACGACCTGCTGTACATCCCCAAGGGCCCGGGCTCGGGTGAGGTGCTGTTCAAGTTGCCCAATGCCGGCAGCACGGTCAATACCGTGGCCAACTCGGGCGCGGCAGCAGAGGCGAAGTTCTGGCAAGTCGTCGAAGCCAACAGCGCCTTGCGCAACGCCAAAGGCAGCGTGGTGGGCCGAAACACCGCTCGCTCGAAGTTCATCAACAGCTTCGATGTGCGTCTGAGCCAAGAGGTGCCTGGCTTCTTCGGCAATCACAAGGGCTCGGTGTCCCTGGACATCCTGAACATCGGCAACCTGCTGAACAAGCGCTGGGGTCGCATCGACGAAATCGGCTTCTCCGATGGCACCGGTGGACAAGTGCGCAAGTTCGTGAATTACGCCGGCATCGAAAACGGCAAGATGGTCTACTCGGTCAACGATCCCTTCGTCCTGCAAACCAAGCAGAACAAGGGCGAGTCGCAGTGGGCAGCTCAGATCACGCTGAAGTACCAGTTCTGATCCGCAAGGTCTCGCGGCCACCTCGGCCGCGCCCAAGAAAAAAGGCAGCCTCGGCTGCCTTTTTTACTTTTCGCCCGGCATTGCACCGGGCTGCAACTCACTTCTGGATGTCACCCAGGCAGAGATACTTGATTTCCACGTAATCATCCATGCCGTGATGCGCGCCTTCGCGGCCCAGGCCCGATTGCTTGACGCCACCGAAGGGCACTTCGGCGGTGGCGATCAGGCCGGTGTTGACGCCGACCATGCCGTATTCCAGCGCCTCACCGACGCGGAAGATGCGGCCGATGTCGCGGCTGTAGAAATAACTGGCCAGACCGAACTCGGTGTTGTTGGCCAGGGCGATGGCCTCGGCCTCGGTCTGGAACTTGAACACCGGCGCCACCGGGCCGAAGGTTTCTTCGCGCGAGCACAGCATCTGCGGAGTTACATCCGCCAGCAAGGTGGGCTCGAAGAATTGCGCGCCGACCTCAGTGGCACGTTTGCCGCCGCTGAGCAGGCGTGCGCCCAGGGCCAGCGCGTCGTTGACATGCGATTCCACCTTGGCCATGGCCTGCTCGTCGATCAGCGGGCCGACGTTCACGCCCGGCTCGAAACCATTGCCCACCTTGAGCGCGGCAACCTTGGCGCTGAGCTTGTCCAGGAAGGCCTCATACACGCCGGCCTGCACATACAGGCGGTTGGCGCAAACGCAGGTCTGGCCGGCATTGCGGTATTTGCTGGCGATGGCGCCGTCCACAGCGCTGTCGAGATCGGCATCGTCGAAGACGATGAAGGGCGCGTTACCGCCCAACTCCAGGGACAGTTTCTTCACCGTCTGCGCGCACTGGCGCATCAGGATGCGGCCCACCTCGGTCGAACCGGTGAAGGACAGATGGCGCACCACATCGCTGTCGCACAGCACATGGCCGATGGCGATGGAATTGCTGGCGTCCGCCGTCAGCACATTGAGCACACCAGCCGGCATGCCAGCGCGCTGCGCCAGCTCGGCCACGGCCAGGGCCGACAGGGGCGTCGCTTCCGCTGGCTTGATCACCACCGTGCAGCCGGCCGCCAGGGCCGGCGCCACCTTGCGGGTGATCATCGCGATCGGGAAATTCCAAGGCGTGATGGCCGCGCACACACCCATGGCCTGCTTGATAACCAGGTAGCGCTTGTTGTTGTCGGTGGTCGGGATGGTCTCGCCGTAGACCCGCTTGCCCTCTTCGGCAAACCAGTCGATGAAGCTGGCGCCGTAGGCCACCTCCCCGCGCGCTTCCGCCAGCGGCTTGCCCTGCTCGGCGGTCATGATGCGGGCCAGGTCGTCGGCATGCTTGTGGAGCAGCTGCGACCAGCGCATCAGTATCGCGGCGCGCTCCTTGGCCGTCTTGCTGCGCCAGGGGCCAAAGGCGTTCTGTGCCGCGGCAATGGCCGCTTCGGCGTCGCTGGCGCCCAGATTGGCCACCTCGGCCAGTTGTGCGCC